>JAEWZA010000461.1 GCA_023395575.1 Bacillota bacterium | reverse complement strand
GGGGAGCAGTAAGAATAATATGATACTAAAAAGATACACCATGTTTGATATGCTAATTATTGCTATGATGGCAGCAATAGGGATTGCAATAAAACCAATTGTTGTTCCGCTTATACATATAATTACTGGACCATTGCTAATCCCTGGAGGAGCAGTAGCAGGTGGCTTTTATATGCTTTGGATTATACTTGCTATGGGAATTGTCAGAAAGAAAGG
This sequence comes from Bacillota bacterium, assembly GCA_023395575.1. Classification (GTDB taxonomy): domain Bacteria; phylum Bacillota; class Clostridia; order Acetivibrionales; family DSM-1351; genus Ruminiclostridium. The sequence continues at coordinate 27,929 of JAEWZA010000461.1, read as the reverse complement.
CGCTTGCATACTTACTGCTCTTGTTCAGGCTATTATTGTTTTAGCAATTGGTGCAGCAGGTAATCATGGAATAATGACTTTAGTTACTTATACCATTCCTGGAGTTGCAAGCGAAGTAATATTTCTACTTTCATTTAATAAGAAATATAACATTTTACACTTTCTTTTTGCGTGTATTGCAGCCAACTGTGCAGGAACATACCTTTCAAATATGGTTTTCTTTAGACTTCCTTTTTTGCCGTTGATGCTCTCTCTAAGCTGTGCCTGTCTTTCAGGTGCATTAGGTGGAATAATAGCTTATTCTATATCTAATAAAATTGAAAAACTAGGTTTACTTAATAAGGAGAGCTAGATGAAAAAAATACAGTGGATAGTAATTTTTATTTTGGCAGCTATAGTAATTGGGCAGTATGTGCTAACAGATAATAACTACATTACAAAAATAAACATTTGGGGTGATGTTGAAACTCCAATTGAAATTTCGGACGCTTCTCAATTTAATAAGGAAACTGTTGAGTTTAGTGGTGAGAAATATAAAGGAATTAAGCTTAAAGACGTTATTGACAAAGCAAAAGCATACACTGATAACTCTACAGTTCTTATTACAGGAGCTGATGGTCTTACTTCTGAGATTGATTTTGAATTGTCAGAACAATGTTTTATTGTGTTGAGTTCTAAAAATGGTTGGGAGGCAGTTAATTTAGAACTTCCTCCTAGTAGCAATATAAAAAATATTACCGATATTGTAGTTGCTTCAAAAAATGAGATTAATGATTTTGGCGTGCAATTTTTCACTAAAGATGATAATTTAATTAACATTACTAATGGTATGTTATATAAAAAGGATATTATGTTAAAAAAGAAGTTTGAAGGAACATCAATAAAGGGACAAGAAAAAAATTTTGTTACTGTCTATACACCGAAAAAATTAATTAAAATATGCGATGCTGCAAGCATGCCTGAAAAACAACCTGTTACAGTTCTACTTGATAATGGCAGACAAATATATACTGATTCTTCTCAGTATTTTGAGCTTAAGAAAAACACTATTGACTTATATTTAGAAGATGAAAAACAAGAACTGTCAAATGTTAGGGGTGTTTATGTTTCGGATGACGGTTCAAGCATTACAAATGCCTATTTTGATGCACTTCACTATCTGAAGCAGAACAAAAAAGTTGTAGTGTTTCTATTGGATGGTTTTGGATTAAAGCAGTATCAGTATGCAAAAGAACATAATTTATTAAGGTTTTTGGATAAACAAAAAGTTAGCAATGCTCTCTCAGTATATAAGCCTGTTTCGAATGCTGGAATGGCTTCTATAATCTCAGGAGAAACACCTGATATAAGTGGAGTGGGAAGTAGGAAAGAGAGAAAGACAATTGTACCCACCATTTTTGACTATACTATAGAAAAACAAAAAAGTGCCTTGCTTTTTGAAGGTGATGTTGGGATTTTGGATACATCAATAAAGCCTATTCTGCATGTTGATACAAATGACAATGGATTTGTAGATGACGAAGTATATCAAAATACTTTGGTTGCTATGAAAAAGGATTATGACTTGGCTTTTATCCATTTTCATGGTATTGATGATATGGGGCATAAGTATGGACCACTTTCAGATGAGTGTATGAAACATATCAGTGAAATAGATAAATATATAGAGGATATTGTACAGAAAACTAATTGTGTTGCCATTATAACGGCAGATCATGGAATGCATGCTTTGGAGAATAAAGCTATTGGTGGGGAACATGGAAAAGTCAGATATGAAGATATGTTAGTGCCATATATTATTTTGGGAGAGTGATACTAATGAAAAAGAAATATTACATAATCTCAGCAGTTATTATCGTATGCTTGCTTGGAATAGTAGTTCTTTCATCTTTACTTATGCGTGATAGTATGGAGAAAAATCAGAGTTCATTTGATAGCTTTGAAATTTTGGTTAAGTATGGAGAAAAGGAAACAAAATTAGATAAAAATATTTTGATGAGTCTTGAATCAAAGGAGTTTAATGCTATTTATGATACTTCCGATACAGAACCTAAGTTAGAAAGTTATACTGGTATTGAACTGAAGGATATATTAAAACACTGTAATATTGAAATAACTGAGAAAGATACTGTTGTTATGAATTCGATTGATAATTTTACAGTTGCTTACAGTGGTTCAGAAGTGCTAAAGGATAAAAATGCATTTTTGGCTTATGAAGAAGGCGGAAAGGCTTTAAAAACTAAGGAAGATGGTGGACCAGGACCATATGAAACAATAATTGCATCCGATGAGTTTAGTAATAGAAGATGCAAATGGGTAGTAAGCATTGAGGTTAGAGGATGAAAGCAATAGATATTAGGAATCTTACGTTTTCTTACAACAATAAAGACATTATTTTAGAAGATATATCACTGTCCGTTGAGGAAGGTGAAAGTATTGGTTTAGTCGGTCTTAGCGGAAATGGGAAAAGTACCTTGTGCCATATCATAGCTGGTATTATTCCAAATGTTATACCTGGACATATAAACGGGTATGTAGGGCTATTTGGAAGGGATATACTCAAACTCAATTTGCCCTTTGTTTCTCAAATTGCAGCAATTGTATTTCAAAATCCTGAAACACAACTGTTTTCTCCAACTGTTGAAGATGAGCTTGCATTTGCAGCGGAGAATCTTTGTTTGGACAGGCCAGAGATTAAAAAACGAATTGATAGTGCACTTGAAATAGTTGGAATGAAGGACTTTCTGCTGGAAAATCCAAATAATTTATCAGGCGGGCAAATGCAGCTTATTGCAATTGCTTCGGTACTAACTCTTCAGCCTCAGATTATGATATTTGATGAGGTTAACTCGCAATTAGATAAGGAAGGCAGAGAACGTGTTACAGATGTGATTAAGCACCTTAAGAAATTAGGGAAAACCATTATTATGATAGACCATGATATCCAAAATCTTAATCTTATGAATAATATTATAGTGCTAAAAAATAAAAAACTGTGTCAGTATGTCGGAGAACTATGAAGAATGTTATTAGTGTTAAATCAATTACATTTGGATATCCAAAGAAAGAGAAGATATTTCAGAATTTCTCTGTGGAATTTAATCAAAATGAAATTACAGGAATCATCGGTAAAAATGGAAGCGGTAAAACTACACTTGGCAAGCTTGCATGTGGAATTTTAAAGCCTTCTAGAGGAGAAATTTTTGCATGGGGTAAACATATAAGTGAAATGACTTTAGGTGAAATAGGCAAAAATATAGGTTACTTATATCAGTCACCCGAAAGACAGCTGTTTGCACTCTCAGTTTATGATGAACTTTCCTTTCCCCTTGAGCTTGAGGGTGTTTCAAAAGATGAAATAAATAGAAGAGTTGAGCATCAGCTAGAGGAGTATGATCTTTTGCACTTAAAAATGCACAAACCTTTTACTCTTAGCCGAGGTGAAAAGCAAAGGCTTGCTCTTGCTGCGATATTAATGAGAACGCCCAAAATGCTGATTTTAGATGAACCAACAACCTCTTTAGATTATATTAGAAAAAGTATGCTGGGAGATATTATTGAGAAACTAAAAAATAAAGGAATAGGCGTTATTATAATTAGCCACGATATGGAGTTTATAGCTTTACATGCTAATCGAATAATTGAAATTGAAAATGGAAGGCTGAAACGTGATGAATATAAGTAATATTGATGTAAGGGTAAAATTTGTTTTAGCGATGTCTCTTTCAAGTTTATCGGTGTTATTTACTAATGTTATGCTTCAATTTTTATTGGCTATGTTTATAACATCTGTTGCTTTGTTTCTGCACGTTGATTTAATTTCAGTTATTAAAAAATTAAAAAGCTTCTTTAAAATAATTGTAGCTATAGCAATATTACAAAGCATTTTTACTTTTAAAGGAACCCCGATAATCCATATAGCCGAATTTAATATATTGACAGATTATGGGTTGCTTACATCAATGCAATTTATATTGAGAATGACTAATATTGTTATATGTGCAGCTATATTATCAACTTCGAGCAGCAGGGAATTTGTTCAAGGTCTGATTCAATGCAAAGTACCTTACGAAATAGCGTTTATGACATCGGTAGGCATTAGATTTTTGCCAATACTAAGAGAGGAATTTGTTGATGCTTTTACGGCAATACAATTGAGGGGGATAGATATTAAAAGGACACCCTTTCGAAAAAAAATGAGGATATATTTATATCTTTTGCTGCCTCAGGCAGCAAGAAGCATTCTAAGGGCTAGGGAATTATCAATAGCTATGGAGGCAAGAGCCTTCAGGGCTTACCCAACAAGAACCAGCTATAGAATATTGAAGCTGAAAACATTTGAAGTTATTTTAATAGTGTTTATTATTGCAATTACAATTCTAATTATCGCATTTTATATTATTTTCTTTCCAAACTTATAGTAAAACCTATACAAAATTCATTAAGAGGGAGGTATTAATAATGAAAGTATTATCAGTGTTCGGAATAACAAAGTCAGGAAAGACCACAACCATCGAAAACATAATTTCAAGGCTCTCAAAAAAGTATTCTGTAGGGTCGGTAAAAGAAATACATTTTGAATCTTTTAAAATAGATACAGAAGGTACAAATACAGATAGGCATAGGAGAGCAGGGTCTCAGCTCATTACAGCAAGAGGAATTCACGAAACAGATGTTCTTTATCAGGACAAGCTCTCAATTGATAAAATATTGAGTTTTTATGATCAGGAGTATGTGATATTAGAAGGTGTAACGGATATAGTTTCACCCAAAATAATTACAGCCCATTCTATAGAGGAAATTGAAGAAAGACTTGATGATAGTGTTTTTGCAATAAGCGGAGTTATATCAAACCAAATAAGCGAATATAAAGGAATACCTGTAATAAATTCTATCACAGACGGTGACAAATTAATTTCGTTGATAGAAGAAAAGGTTTTTGAAAGGTTACCAGGTTTTTCTGAAAAGTGTTGCACTGCCTGTGGAATGAGCTGCAAAGAGCTGTGTGGAAAAATTTTAAAAGGTGAAGCCAGCAGAAGCCGATGTCTATTACCTAAAAAAAGTATAAGTCTCAAAGTTAACGGAGAAGAAATTGAAATGGTGCCTTTTGTGCAACGAATTCTTAAGAATTCTGTAGAGGCAGTTGTCAAAGAACTAAACGGCTATAAAGAAAATTCCAAAATTGAGGTTATCATTAAATGATGCTACAAGATTCATTTGATATATTGTATCAATTTTATAGTAAAAAGAACAAGGTGTATAGAGTTCAGTTTAATAAGGGTTTGTTTTATGGGAAAACGGCAATAATGAAGGTTTTTGGTGAAAAATCTGTTAAAGCTTACGAAAGAGACATGCTCATTAACCTTAAAAGATTAGGCGTTAATGTCCCCCTGTTTTTAAATGAAGGGGAGGACTTCATTATTATGGAGGATATTGGAGATGATTTGCTACTAAATAGGTATGAGAATATGGAAGAGAGTCAAAGCTATGACTTTATAAGTATTGTGAGACCAACTTGTGATTGGCTAAAGAGCTTTTACGCTGCTACTAAAAATTATTATAAAAAGGAAATTGCCCTAAATGACGTGAATTTTAGAAATTTTATTTTTGTAAAAAACAAAGTTGTTGGAATTGATTTTGAACAGGTTTCAGAGGGGAGCATAGCAACAGATATAGGGAAATTAGCTGCTTATTCATTAACCTACAGCCCCGAAAGGACAAATTGGAAATATGACTTTGTTGAGTATGAGATTGATTATCTATGTAATGAATTGAATATTAAAAGAGATGATGTTATTAACGAGTTTCGGCGAGAGCTTGCAAACATTCAATGTAGAAGGCATCAAAATAAGCTATCTAAAGCTTCAGGTTTATGCAAATTATAACAATCTTTTTTTCATTTGTTTTATGCTTCTGGCAGAATCAGCATCAAATTCATCAAATTCAGATTATTCGCATTAACTGATTATAATTGACTTAGAAAATAAAATAGTATATTATAAACTACAAGTGCTTATTATGTATATAATTAGATAAAAAAGACCTAATATCCATATCTGATTAAACGTGATAATGTTACATATAATTCACAGGTAATAAGGAAATTTCTAAAAAACGACATTATTACAATAAATAATTATGTATTACCATGATGTGATAGGAGGAGTAAATGGGTAGCTTTACTGCGATATCAGATGCAGGTAACTCTTTTGTTAAGTTTCTGAGAGACAAGCTGACTCCAAATCCGATTTTGAAACCGGAGTTGATAGGATTATGTTCTCCTGCTGAAAAAGGAGATTTACGGTTGACTATCTATCCTTTTTCAATTAAGGAAAATGGAGCGTGGAGAAATCCAGCGGGACAAAACCTTTCACTCAGTATACACTTTTTGTTGACAGCGTATTCAAATGTAGAAATATCTTCACGTGCCTATGACGAGTTATGCATATTGGGTGCAGCAATGAAGGTAATTGCTATGAATCAGGTTCTAAAAGGATCTTATCTATGTGGTACTCTGGCAGAACGAAACGAAGAACTAAAAATTATACTGAACAACATGACGACGGAAGAACAATCTAAAATATGGAGTTTTCCAAATGTTGCATTCAAAACCTCTCTTTGCTATGTGGTTGAGCCAGTTCTTATTGATATAAATGAAATATCTGATTTTACCGAAGTTAAGAGAGTTACATAATTTCTGTCAAACAGTTAGGCAGCAACATTCAATAGAGATTTAAGAGGAATTACCCTTTCCAAGGAATGGGCTAATACATCTGAAAGGGCTTATTATATAAATGGTATGTACAGGGTGAAGACAATGGACTACAACATATGTATGCAGTTTGGCGAAAGAGTATCAATGGCGATATATTTAAAGGATGAATTTACAGCACAATATATTGCAGATCCTAATATAAAAGTTAGCTTAGAGGGTACTCACGTTTTACCAATTGTAAAACCAGATTGCTATGTTTTTACTCGGCTAAATAATAAAACGTATAATGTAATAATTAAGTCAGATATATATCTTACAGAAAAATTTACAGTCAATATGGAGGAGTTGCCCTCCAATAAATCTATTTTCTTTACACTTAAACCTTCACCATTATATCAGTTTCCAAGTAAATCAAATATTATAAGGCTTTCTTTGATTGATTCTAATGAAAAGCCAGTAGAAGGAGCGAGCATCGAAGCAGCAATTGTTTCTGAAGGTTCAGCGGCAGCAAGAATTTTAAGCACTGAAGGTGAAAATGATATATTGAACCTTGTTAATATATCTGGTGGTATTGGTAGAGGTGATACCTTTGAGATAAAGAAAAAAGAAGGGATTCCTGTTGAAACTTGTACAATAGCAGGTAAAATCAAAAATGGAAAATTCAAGCTTACCAAGCCTCTTGCTGACGAAAAAATAAAAGGTGCACTACTTATGCCATTAATATATACCAGAACAGATTCAAGAGGGGAATGTGTTATTTACTTTAGAAACTTCAGGGAAAAAAACTGTGAAGTCAGACTTAAGATTGAAAATGAGGATACCGAAAGACGGATTCTTATGGAGGAAGGTAGTACAATTTTTTTGAGAAGGCTACAAATAGTTGACTAAGCTATTAATAAAAGCATTATTAGAATATAACAAAAAGCAAGCACTTATTAATTGAAAGGAGGAATGGTTTCGGATATATGATATTGCCGAACCATAAAAATTTATGCCAGAGTATTTATCTCCAGGTGTTTATGTTGAGGAATTTGAAAGCGGTCCAAGGCCCATGGAGGGTGTTAGCACTAGTACCGCTGGATTCCTAGGATATGCGGAAAGAGGTGTTATCGAAGGTTTGCCTGAGCTTGTAACTAGCTTTGGTGATTTTCAAAGAAAGTTTGGAGGCTATTTGCCAAAAAATCTATATGGGAATAATAGGTTTTTATCCTATGCAGTGGAGCACTTTTTTAATAATGGAGGAGGCCGCTGCTTTGTAATGAGGGTAGTACCTCCGGAGGCAAAACAAGCCAAGAATTTTGTAGATGAGGGTGAACAGAGTGTATTACATATCTTTGCCAAAAATCCAGGTGTTTGGGGAAATAGAGTAAAGATAACTGTTACACCTTCTAGTAAGGCAAAGACAACTATAGAAGAAGTTATTGGGGATGCTGATACATCATTACAGTTCAGAGTTAAGAACAGCGGAGGCTTTAATATTGGTGATGTTGTAGCCTTTTTTGACGGTGTAAACAAAATTCCTCAGAAGTATGCAATAGTTAAGGATGTACAGGATAATGTCATAAAACTATCAGAAAAACTATCAGAAGATGCGGGCGAAATGATAGATAAAAACCTGCCTCCTGTAAAAATTCTATATACATGTGAGATTAATCTCAAGGTTAGTTATCAGGATGTTTCTGAGATATATGAAAATGTATCACTAAACCCTTCAGCATCAAACTACATAGAAAAGGCAGTGTCAAAGTCTTCATTACTAGTAATTGAGAGCAATAATATGGGGGATAGTATACCTCTACATCCATATCAGGTTATAACAAATAGAGAAATTATGCCCACTGAAAAAATAGCAGTAATTAAAGTCAAGGACGGTATTGAAACTGAGGTTGAAAGTGGCGTAACAGAACTGGCTGGAGAAGAAATAGTAATAAAGAGGATTAAAGCTATCCAGTTAATTAAAGAAAGTGTTGAGAATACTGAAATCAAAAGAGTAAAAGATGGCTTAAAAGTTGAAATAGCAGCCGACAAGAAGATTAAAGTGCTTGGAGACGCTGATAAGGAATTATATAGTGGTGATTTCTCAACATTGAAAACGGGTGAGAAAGTAGAATTTATTAAAGTAAAAGATGGAATAGAAACTGAACTTCAAGATGGTGAAACAGATTTAGCCGATGAGGAAATATTAATCAGAAAGGTTAAAACAATCATTGCCGTTGTAACTGAGGATGTGTTGAAAAAAGTAAGTGACGCTAAGAAACTAGAAGTAGTTGCTGATGCTGAAGGTAAGACTATCATTGTGCTAGGTCAGGATGATAATGAACTTTACAATGAAGAATTAAAGTATACCAAGGAATTAAAATATAGCGAACATACTATTACTCTCTTGAACGGAAGTGATGGTAATCTCAGTAAAGCAACAGCTGCTGACTTTATAGGTCAAGATGGAGGACCAGGAAAGCGTACTGGAATAAAAGCATTTATAGATAATGAAGATGTTAGTATAATAGCTATGCCAGGAATAGTTGATCCTGCTGCACAGCTGGCACTTGTTGCTCACTGTGAGAATCTTGGCAGTAGATTTGCTGTTTTAGACATTCCTAGTGATAAAAAAACCGTTGCAGATGTTGAGTCCTTCCGAAATATCGTGGATAGTCACTATGCTGCAATGTATCACCCATGGCTACAGGTGTTTGATCCTTACGAGAAAATAAATACTTATATACCGCCATCAGGTTCTGTGATGGGTATTTATGCACGTTCAGATACTTCAAGAGGTGTACATAAAGCTCCTGCTAATGAGGTTGTAAGAGCTTGTACAGGCTTGGAATATCAATACAACACGGGTGAACAGGATATTTTGAATCCAAAGGGAATAAACCTTATCAGATATTTTACTGGTGAAGGAATAAGAGTTTGGGGAGCAAGGACCTGTACCTCCAATTCCCTGTGGAAATATATAAATGTAAGAAGGCTATTTATATTTATTGAGGAGTCAATCAAAAAAGGTACAAAATGGGTGGTTTTTGAACCTAATGATGACAAACTGTGGTCAAGGGTACAGCGTACAATTGAAAATTTCCTTACTACAGTATGGAGAAATGGTGCACTTATGGGAACTAGTCCAACAGAAGCCTTTTTTGTTAAGGTGGATCGCTCTACAATGTCTCAGGATGACATAGACAATGGCAGAATGATTTGTGTAATTGGAGTTGCTCCTGTGAAGCCAGCAGAGTTTGTAATATTTAGGATTTCTCAGAAAACAGGAGATCAACAATAAAGAATAGCTATTAAGAATATGAAAGGAGAAAAGAACCATGGCTACCAATGCTAGATTGGACCCATACAGAAATTTTCGTTATAGGGTAGAAATAGAAGGTATTCAAGTTGCCGCTTTTTCAGATGTATCAGGATATGATCTTTCGATGGATGTAATTGAGTATAGAGATGGTAATGAGACAATAACTCCACGTAAATTGCCTGGTTTAAGAAAGCATAGCAATATAACCTTAAAAAGAGGTATTACTGACTCAATGGATATATACAACTGGATTAAGAGCGTTTCAGAAGGCAAAGTAGAACGTAAGTCAGTTACAATTATATCAATTGATGAAGAGGGAAATGATTCGGCGACATGGCAAGTTGTTCAGGCATGGCCGATGAAATACAGTGTGTCAGACTTCAAGGGAACAGGTAATGAAGTATTGATAGAGACACTAGAAATTGCACATGAAGGAATGACAAGAACAAAATAGTAATATTTGAGGAGGGTGAATATGGCTTTTCAGACAGAGTTTGAGTTTATTTTACCTAAAGGCTATGTGGATATAGATGGAAATTTACACAAAAATGGAGTAATGAGATTAGCTACCGCTGCTGATGAGATATTGCCTCTTAAGGATCCAAGAGTTCAGCAGAATCCAGCATATTTATCAATTATATTGCTTTCAAGGGTTATTGTTAAGCTAGGAAGTCTTCAAGCCATTAATACAAAGGTAATAGAGGATTTGTTTTCAACAGATATGGCATATCTTCAGGATGTTTACCGCAGAATAAATGAAACGGGAACTACAGCTATTAAAGTATCCTGTCCTAAATGCGGAAATGAGTTTGAAACGCTTCACGAATATTTGGGGGAGCTATAAAGGGCTATCCTATCGATCGTATTTATGAGGAGGTAGCCTTTATAGCATACCATTTTCACTGGAACCATGATGATATAATGGCAATGGAACATGCCGAAAGAAAAAAATGGTGTGAGGAGATTTCAAGGATTAACCAAAAGCTCAGTGAGGATAAAGAAAACGTGTTTAATTAGATTAGCAAATATTTTGTATGATTTACAGATTCAAAAGCCCCCATTTTGCGTAAGTAAACAGGGGGCAGGTTGAATCTATTGTATGTATTCAAAGAAAAGATTGAAAGAAATTAATAAAACGAAATACTAAAAGTAGTAAAGGGGGTACTAGAGCCCCAAGTATTTCGGATAATTTTTTATTCGAAATGCTGTGCAGGGCATAAGAATCCATGATTGAGACAAGCTATCCGGTAGGTTCCTTTAAATTTAAGGTGGAGATTAATGATATTGAACTTTATGGCGGTTTCTCTGAGGTGTCAGGCCTTGAAGCAGAGGTGGAGCTTGAGGAATACAGGGAAGGCGGAACCAATCATATGCATTATTTTCCTAAAGCTATCAAGCATCCAAGGTTGACGCTTAAAAAGGGAATTGTAGAATCAGGTGTATTGCTAAACTGGTATAAAAGTGTATTAGCAGGACAAATTTTGAAGCAAAAAATTTCAGTTGTACTTTGTAACAGCTCAGGAAAGGATATAGCAAGATGGGATTTTATAGATGCTTATCCTGTCAAGTGGTCTGGACCAGAACTAAAGGCGGACAGTAATATGGTTGCTGTAGAGTCTATTGAATTTGTACATAAAGGAATGAAATGATGCTACAAAAGAAGAAATGGTTTATACCAAAACAAATATTGACACCAAAGAATGTTCTAATAAGCAAATATAGCAATGGACTTGCGCAGGATATATTTGCTAAGTACAGTGTTTTAAGAAATGATTTGGTTGCATGGTTTGAGCTCTTTTTTGAGGTTGATAGGACATTTGAAGATTACAATAAAGCTGATATTGGGCAGTTATTGATTAATTTAAGAATGCAGCTGCAAATACAGGAAGAAAGTAATGAAAGCAGTATACGTATTTCAGGTCAGCAGATATTGAATAATTTCAAGATGCAGCTTGAAAGCACAGCCAAAACACTATACTCTTCTGTGGGGCGTCAAAGCTTAAATTATTTAAAAGAAAGGCTTTTAAAGTATACTATTCCAAGCAGTACGCTTTTTGATAAGGCTTATATTGATGAGCTTTATAAAAATAAATCTCGCTTCTCGTATATTTATGACAACCCCACAAATATACAAAAAGTAGTTAATAGCTTTAATTTTAATAATATTAGACCTTATAATGCAGTTTCAGGAGCTTTAAAAAACGCATTGCCTTTAAATTTTAATACTATTAAAGGAAGGCCTGATTTAGAGACTGCTTTAAGCTTTATGTCCCAAAGATATATATATGGAGACAGAAAAGCTAAAAGTAGCTTTAATTTTAATAGTTTTGAAAATTATAATGCTGTTGAAAGAGCTCTATTAAATGCATTATCTATAAATGTAAATAATGTTGCAGGAGTTCGTGGTTTAGAAAGTGTTTTAAACCTTTTGCCCCAAATCGTTATATATGGAGATAGAAAAGCTAAAAGTAGCTTTAATTTTAAAAGTCTAAAACTATATACTGCTGTTGAAAGCGCTCTATTAAATGCATTATCTATAAATGTGAATAATGTTACAGCAGTGCGCGGTTTAGAAAGTGTTTTAAACCTTTTGCCCCAAATCGCTATATATGGAGGCAGAAAGGTTAGAAGTAGCTTTAATTTTAAAAGTTTTGAAACTTATAATGCTGTTGAGAGAGCTCTAATAGATGCATTGTCTATAAATGTGAATAATATTACAGCAGAGCGCGGTTTTGGAAGTGTTTTAAGCCTTTTGTCCTCTAAAAATATATATGGGGAAGTATTAAAAAATGCATTTTCTTTAAAATTTAGAACTATTACAGGAGTGTCAGACTTAGGTAGTGTTATACGCATTCCCGCTATAAATATGTATAGCAAAGGTATCAAAAACCTCTATCTAAAGTATGTTAAGGATAATATAGATACTATATACTCAATAGTAAATTCAAATGGAGTTGATGGGCTATATTCCAACATAGGTGGCTATGGAGATAATTACGAAAGCATAGTTCATATGAACCCATATAGCTTCAGGAATTACTATCGTTTATATTTCCCGGGTATATCCTCATATATTGAATCTGGATTTAAGATGGCTTATATCCAAGGAGAATCTATAAAGGAGTTTTCATCCATAATCCATGATAAAATTGTCTCTGGATTAAGACAGGAGCTTCCTGAAACCTTACGTTCAGCGTACCGTTTGGGGCTTTTTGGAGTAAGAAAACCAACAAAGCGGAAGCAAAGAAGAGAAATGGATAGTGAAGCAAAAGAATTCTGGCATAATATGACCTACAATATTATACAGGGGTTCAGAAGAGAGTTGGAAAGTAAAACTAATTACTTTTTTACAAACCATATTTATAAAAGTGCTTATGGATTTTCACCATATCATGAAAATGAAGATGAAGATGGGTATAAAGAAAGTACATATGGACATTGGACATCACAAGAAACCTTAATACATAATAAGCATGCCTATACTACCCATTTTAGCGAACAGGAAAGAGGAAGGATCACTCCACATAGTATTTATAATTTAAGAAAGACATACCCTGATATTTATAATATGCTTACTTTTGCAGGCCTACTGCCTACACTCTATGTGCAAAAGCATTCAAGAGAGACAGCTATGGGTCTTTTAAGCAAGAGTATACAGCAGTACTATTTAGGGAATAGAAATTTGACAGTAAGAGCCTATGACCTTATAAGAGACAAGCTCCAAACAGAGGAAAAGGGTTTTACTTGGCCAGAAGCTATGAACAATTTTGCAACTATGGAATTCAGAAGTACCAGAAAGGCACAGAAGAGCTCAAGCTATATGGAAGAAATACAAGCTTTGAAAACACAGGTTGTTAATATTGAAAAGCAAACAGTACAGTCTGTACACACTTCAAGTGTAAACGTGAACAGTTTGGTTGAGAGAGTATATAAAGAAATAGAGCATAGAATCAAAGTGGACAGGACAAGACGAGGTTATTAGCATGCCAATGGATAAAGCTATTATTGAAATTGTAAATGGAAGTAGAAGTGGAGAGGTTATTAGTGTTCTTTATTATCCGAATGAGTACACAATTGAGGTGGGCAGTCAATTTGCATCAACTACAATTGTGGGGCTTTCAGAACCTATTAATCAGTTTGTAAGCGGTAATTCTGAAACCCTTGCCATGGAGCTTTTTTTTGATACGTATGAGAAAAGCGAGGATGTTAGAATACACACAAACAGAGTGACTATGCTCGCAAGAGTTGATTCTGAGCTTCATGCCCCTCCAATAGTCAAGTTTACATGGGGAGGTAGTAGGGGAGGAACCTTCAAAGGGTTCATGGAAAAGGTGACGCAGAAGTTTACAATGTTTACTGAAACTGGCGTGCCTGTAAGAGCCGTTCTGAATATATCACTTAAATCAAGTAAAAGCATAAAGGAACAGTTTCAGGAAATACCTAGAAACTCTTCAGACAGGACAAAGCAAAGGGTGTTGAATCAAGGTGAGCAATTATGGATGCTGGCTAGCAGAGAATACCAGGACCCAGAGGAGTGGAGAGAAATAGCAAGAGCTAATAATATAGATAATCCCAGAATTTTATCTGGAGGGAAAAACATTATTATTCCGCGGTTGAGGTGATTGATTTGGCTGGATTAGGAATTTTAGATTTCATGAGGAATGGAAGCTTTTCTTTTGATGAAATGGAATCGAAATATTATAATTTTTATGCGCCGTCCTTTGAAGTGATTTGTGGTTTATTCGGCAAGACCGAGATTGTTAAGAAGGAAGGAATGGCAATAACAGGACTAAAGGTTGAGAAAAGCTTAGAAAAATCAGATATGTGCTCTTTTTCTGTTTGCAATGCATACGATATGGCTTCAAGCGACTTTAAGAAAGATTGGCTTGAAAAGCACCTTGCTATCGGTAATTTTATTGAAGTAAAAATGGGTTATGGTGATAGACTGGAAAGTGTATTTAAGGGACTTATTACTTCAGTCAAGTTTGATTTTCCATCTGGGGGAAGCCCTAGTATCTCGGTAGAGTGCCATGATAAATCATATCTTATGATGAAGCATAAGCTTTCATTTGCTTGGCATTTTATGCCATACTCTGCCATAGCGATTATATTGGCAGGATTATATGGCCTCGACTTTGTTGTAGATTTCAGTGTAGATATTCATGATACCGTTCAGCAAGAAAATGAGAGTAATTATAGCTTTTTACAAAGATTGGCTAAGAAAATAGGATATGAGTTTTTTATAAGTGGGGATACACTTTATTTTAGAATTCCATACGTTGGTAATCTTAATCCTATTACAACATTAAAATGGGGAAGAAGCCTTAAAAGCTTTGCCCCTCAGTTTGATCTTAATGAACAGGCATGTGCCGTTGTTACAAGAGGTTTTAGTGAAATGCTAGATATGGCAGTGATAGGATTAGCTGGTTATGTAACTGTGCCTGGCATTGACGGTCAAAAGATAAAGAATGTTATGAAAAACATTTTTATGGGAAATGTGATTGATTATGAATACGATATAGGAATAACCTCATTTTTTGAAGCTGAAGCTGTAGCTTTGTTAAAAATGGGGGAGAGGCTGATGAAATCCCTTTCGGGAAGTGGTGAGTGTATTGGTCTACCTGAGCTGTCACCTGGAAGATTTATTAAGATAGATGGTCTTGGAAGTCAGCTTAACAGTACTTACTATATTACATCTGTAACACATACTATAAGTGAATCCGGCTATTCCACGCAGTTTGAAGTAGGCAAAGGGAATGAGGATATGTTTGGAGCTATTTCTAGTGGAATAGAGAAGATGAGTAAAGCCAGCGGCAGCGGAATGGGAGGAGAAGGCTCTATAAATAAGAGCGGAGTATCTGTTGGTACTGTAATATCAAATATAGATCCGATGGGTCTGGGAAGAGTGAGAGTAGCCTACTCAATGAGAGAAGGATCAGATCTCTTTATGGATGACAGTGGTTGGGCTAGAGTTGCTGTACCTTATGCTGGAGCAAGTAAAGGAACATACTTTATTCCTGATATAGGTGATGAGGTACTTGTAGCCTTTGGAGAAGGAGCTTTAGAATGCCCGTATGTCATAGGTTCTCTCTGGAGTATGAAAAAAAGACCTCCTGTTGTCGATCCGCTGAATCTCAAGCACGTAATTAAAAGCAGGCTAGGGAATACCATAACCATTGATGACACACCTGCTCAGCCTAATGTGTCGTTAAAGACATTAACGGGACAGACAGTAGAATTACAGGATTCTCCTCCTAAAATAACAATAAAGGATGCAACAGGGTTAAATGCTGTTGAGATAGATAGTGTCACAAATGCGGTTACTGTTAAGGGAAACCTGAAGGCAGAATTAAAATCAAATGCTTGTCAGGTTAGTCTGGATTCAGTTCAACAAAGTGTAAAGATAAGTGGACCCCTTATGGTAAATTTAGAAAGCTCTGCACAGGTTAGTATCAAAGGTGCAATTGTAAATGTTGAGGCTGGACAGGCATTGAACTTAAAAAGTGGCGGTGTATTAATGATAAATGGAGCAATTGTTAAAATTAATTAAGTGAGGGTGGATTTATGGATAGTTATCTGGGAAGAGGCTGGAAATTCCCTATTCAGGTTAATCCAAATACAGGAAGAATACTGATGTCTGAAAACGAACAAGACATTTCAGAAGCAATAACAATCATATTACAAACCTCAAAGGGTGAACGTGTTATGAAGGGTGATTTTGGATGTGGGTTGCGTCGATTTGTATTTGACCTGACAGATGAAGTTACCATGAGAAAAATTGAAGAGGACATTAGAGAAGCTATTATGATTTGGGAGCCAAGGGTAGGAGAGGTAGATATAAAAGCCCTTAAAGATACAGAGGTGCCCGGTAAAATTAATATTGATATACATTATACAGTACGCTCAACAAACAATAGATATAATATGGTTTATCCTTTTTATTTGGAAGAGGGTTCAAGATAGTATATTGGATTAAGTTGAGCATGAATGGAGGTAAGTGTTTTGTATCCTGCAATGGGTGGAAAAGATTATACTGAATTAATAAATAAAATGATAGAGAATTTTCACTATTATACTCCTGAGTGGAGATATACAAAACAAAACCCTGATGCCGGGAGTGCACTTTTCTTAATATTTGCAGAAATGTTTAAAGGAAATATAGACCGGTTTAAAAAAGTACCATTTAAGAATTATATTGCGTTTTTAAATATGCTTGGAATAAGTACATTACCTGCAACTGCTGCAAGGACACATATTACCGTAAAGCTGCTTCCCGGAGTTTCAGAGTCAGTTATGATTCCTGCTGGAACGAAATTTTCTGCCAATTCAACAGAAAATGAAAAGGTAATATTTGAGACTGAAAGGGCATGTATCGTTACGCCTGCAAATATTGTGGATGGGTACAATGTAAATACTGCTTCTGATACCATATCAAGAGTTAATCAGGAACTTTTCACACCTGATGGGGGTATAACAGAAAAGATATTTTGCTCAGATAGCAAAATGAATTTGCAACAGCATAACCTGTACTTAGCCCATGACAATATGTTTAATTTGTCAAGTAGCGCAACAATTAAGCTTTATTTTAAGAATAGTACAAGTAAATATCTAGAGGAAGATATTACAAGGAGGCTAGCTGACATCTCAAATACAGAGTGGATGTACAAAAGTGAAGATGGATGGCAGCTATTTGAAAATGTAAAAGCTGTAGGGAAAAAGCTCACATTGCAAAAAAACAACAGTATACCGATAGTAGAGGATGAAATTGAAGGGATAAAAAATAAGTGGATAAGATGTAGGGTAAAAAATATCAGCGAAGTAGAGGATATTGAGATTGACTCTATAGATGCATTGGCTATTTTGATGGAAGAGAAGCCGGGCTTTGAACCAGACCTGGTAATGTGCAATGATATAGAGCTTAATAAAGAAGGATTTTATCCATTTAAGGAGATTTTCTCTGTATATGATATGTTATATATATCCAGTAAAGAAATTTTATCAAAAAGAGGCTCTCAAATTACATTAGGCTTCAAGCTGAAGTTTAGGAAGAACAGGGTTAATGAAGAAGCGTTAAAAGAAGTTAACTGGAAACTAATTATGGAGAAATCTGATTTTGTTCGACCTGAACCCCAAAGAGTAAGCATTACAAACGTATACTGGGAATATTGGAATGGAAGAGGCTGGGTAAAGCTTTCATTAAATGAAAATCAGGATGAATTATTTCAGTCGGAGGATGGAGAAGATAAAACCATATCACTGAGCTTTAATTGCCCAGAGGATATATGCGAAACTATTGTAAATAATCACACAAATTACTGGATAAGAGCTCGTGTGGTTAATATAAAAAACCAGTATGCACCTTTTTCAATATACAATTCACCATGGATTGAGGATATGAGGTTGGGATTTGAGTTCTTAGAGGCTGTTCCTGTTAATTCATGTGTAACCTACAATAATTTAGAGTATGTAAACAAAAGCTTTAATATTATAAAGGACAAATATCTTTTTAAACCTTTTAAAGCCTTTGATACTTCTGCAGATGCGTTTTATTTAGGCTTTGATGCTCCACCGCTAAAAGGTCCAATTAGTATTTATTTCTCTATCAATAATAAAAATTTTGATGAGCTTCTGTCATTGAGTTGGCAATATTTAGGATATGATGGCTGGCTAAGGCTGGACACCCTTGATAATACAAATAATTTGTCACGAACTGGGGTAGTTATGTTTACAGGTCCTGATGATTTTGTAGAACAGACTATTTTTGGTAGAAAGTTATATTGGATAAGAATTCTGCGTGAAGCTGACAGTAAATTTGGATTTCCAGAGGTTGAATGTATTTTAACTAATACTATGGAAGTAACCCAAAAGGAAACTGTTGTAGGTGAACTGCTTGAATGCTGTGATACTTTTGGAAGAGAATACAAATTGAAAAGATGTCCCGTTATTCAAGAAGAGATATGGGTAAACGAATTAGACAAGTTAAGCACTGAGGAAATAAAAGAACTTTCGGAAAAAATGCCCGAGAGTATTGAGATAGAAAAGGATTACACAGGAGTGATAAATGAGTTTTGGGTAAAATGGACACCAACCGACAATTTGGCAGATTCATCCCCTAAGGATAGGCATTATGTTATAGACAGGTCTAACGGAAAAATTCAGTTTGGAGATGACAAAAATGGGAAAAAGCCTGTGCAAAGTGGTATCCATGGTGTAAAGGTTAAATATTTCGTTGGAGGCGGCAAAAAGGGAAACGTGGAAGCAAACAGCATTTCAGTTTCATATCAAAAAATTGCTTTTGTTGAGAAGGTTTTTAATCCTAAACCTTCATTTGGAGGACATGAAGCTGAGACAAATGAAGAAGCTATTAATAGATGGCCTCATATTATAAAGCACAGGAACAAAGCTGTAACTACAGGTGATTTTGAATATCTGGCTATGGAGGCAGCAAGGAATATAAAAAAAGTAAGATGTCTACCATGCACTAATGAGAGCGGTTCTGTTGAAACAGGACATGTAAATCTAGCCGTTTATTTGGGTGACTTGGGTGAGGAGGCATTTATTATAACTAAGGAACAAGTGGAAAGTTATATTGCAAAGCGTTGTTCTGCAACCATGGCACTTCCCGGAAGAATTCATATAATAGAAGCTGTAAAGCTTGAATATTCAATATATGCCGTAGTTATAACAAACGATATGGAGTTGGTTGTGCCAATTGAACTTGACGCTGAAAATAAGCTTGAGGAGTTTCTAGACCCATTAGAAGGAAATATTGATAAAAAAGGATGGGAAATTGGAGAGTTTCCTCATGAATCGGTATTTTACCCGCTTCTGAAATCAATTAATGGAGTAAGCTATGTGGAAAAAGCTGTTTTATCTGTCAGTTTGGTAAAGGGCGGTAAAAGAAGGAATATAGGATTGGAAGAATTAGAACACTATACCTACGGTATAGTATCTAGCGGGGAACACAATATCGAAGTAAAATCTGTAACTAGGTAATGTTTAATTAATATAGATAATTCAAACTTCGCAGTTGAATACACTGCATTAAGCCTATCAGGTGCGAAGTTTGAATTGGAGGTGTAGGCCATAATGCTATCACAAATGAACCTTGATGATCGTACATTTAAAGATATGGTTGAAAGTGCAAAAAAAATGATTCCCGGACTTATCCCTGAATGGACAGATGAAAATCACCATGATCCCGGAATTACGCTCATTGAACTTTTTGCATGGCTTATTGAAATGCAGCAGTATTACCTCGATAGGGTAACCACAAAGAATGAGCTGAAATTTTTAAAGCTATTAGGAATAAAGCCCAAAAGTGTTGCATTGGCTAAATCAAATGTAACATTTGATAATCCTTTAAAAAATACTTATTTACCTGTAGGTACACCTTTAGGCGCAAGGGGTGAGGTTTTTGAGACAACACAGGGATATTTTTTGCTGTCAGCAAAAATTGAAAAGGTAATATCTGTTTGTGAAAAGCAGATATGGGATTATACTGAGCAAAATAATGAGTGGGGAACGGCCTTTTATCCTTTTGGCAATGAGGCTAAAAGTGGAAGCAGGCTATATATAGGATTGAATGAAGCCTTGCCTGAGGGAATAAATATACATATTTCATTAAATGTTTTTGAGGATTATCCTGTACCGGCAGTAATTCCCAGTGAGGGCGAATTTATTCCATCAGCAAAGCTCATATGGAAATATTATGATGGAAATGAATGGCGCAATATCAACGTTATTAAGGACAGTACTTATAATCTACATTTTAAGGGTCAATTAATTTTTAGCATTGACAAACCTATGATGCCATTACAGCTTGAGTATTTGCCTGAAGCCGAACGGTATTGGCTGTGCTGTATTGTTGAAGAGGATGGGTATGAAATTGCACCAAAGCTTTGTGAACTAGGATTTAATACAGTAGAAGTAATACATAGAAATACCTTATGCAATTTTTATCATTTTTCAGCAACAGGAAAACCTAATCAACAGTATATTCACTCAGGCCATCTTGCTTTAACCGGTAAATGCTGCGTACAGACAAAGGAAATAATTGAAGACAATGAGGTTTGGGTTAACTGGGAAAGGGTTGATAGTCTATCAAAATCTAAACCAGCGGACAGGCATTTTGAACTCAATCTGGATTTTATTAAAAATTATTGTTCAATTTTGTTCGGTGATGGTACAAACGGTAAAATACCTGATGAGGGAATTGATAATATACGTTTTATTTCCTGCTCACATTCATTTGAAGAATCGGCTTTGATTGCTGGGAGTAATGGATTGCCAAATCAAAAGGTAAAAACAAACATTAGGGATATTATTTCCGATAGCTTTAAAATACAAGTAGGACAAAAGCTAAAAGGGATAAATGGCTTTTGTTGGGCAGATTGGATAAGAGTTGACAACTTTGATAACTCAACCCCTACTGATAAACATTATATTCTGAATGATGATACAGGAGAAATTTTATTTGGAGATAATGAAAGGGGTGCTATCCCTCAAAGCCTAGAAATGAATAATATTTCCATAATATCATGTCAAACAGGTGGAATGGAAAAGGGAAACGTTAAAACAAATGAGATTAATGAAGTATGCTCTGAAATTGATAGCTTAAGGGATATTCAAGTGCTTAAAAGTACCCCTGCAGAAGGCGGAAATAGTAAAGAGTCTATTCAGGATGCAAAGCAGCGTGCAAGAAGAGAGCTTAAAGAGTTGTATAAAGCTGTAACCTGCGAGGATTATGAGGAACTAGCCAAAATGACACCTGGATTACGGGTAGCAAAGGTAAAAGCAATTCCACTTTTTGAACCAGGACTTAAAGGATATCCGGACAACCATGTCAAAGCAAAGGTTTGTGTTGTAGCAGTTCCATTTAGTACGGTTGAAAAACCTTTGCCAAGTAAACAGTTTCTTGAGAACATGAGAAGACATCTTGACAAATTTAGGCTGATTACAACAGAGGTGGAGGTTATCCCACCTGAATATGTCAAAATTACAGTAAGTGCTGTAGTAGTTGTTGAACAGCACATCAATCTAAATAGCCAGAAAATAAAGGATGCTCTAAAGGAGATGTTGTCACCTGTTGGTGGTGGAGAAGAATCAGAGGGCTGGGACTTTGGCAGAACGGTGTATAAAGGAGATATTTACGGAAGAATAAAGCAAATCAGTGGAGTAGAATATGTTAGAGATCTTAAAATACAATTTGAAGGGCGTGCAGCTGAAATTGATAGTGGTGGAGATGTAAGGTTGCATCCCCATGCGATTGTGTATTCAGGTGAGCATAAAATACATGTAATTAATAAGACAAAAAGATGACTTCAATACTTACTGCGAATGTTGATTGTTAATTTCCTGTTAAAGGGCGGATGAAGGATGTATGATGAATTTAAGTTTTTCACCATGAACAAAAATGAATGGCAAAAAGGGTTCGGTATAAATATACATATAACAGACAATGGAATCCAATTGGAAAACGATAGTTACGAGGGCGTTTATTATTCATTAGGAATAGACAGCACTGAAAGTGAAATGCTTTGGCACAGAATGGTGCTTGAAACCGATACATATAAGGAAGGAGATATTAAGCTTTATTATTTTGCATCGGATGATAAAGTTATTAATATTGATGGTAAAAACTATGATATTGATATGCTGATAATGGATAACACGTATCCAAACAGAAAAAATGAGCTAGAAAAAATATGGTCCTTTGTAGGAGATGAATTTAAGGAAAAGTTGGGTGAACTGTTTATGCCTTGGCTTTGGCCTATTACGAGACCATCTGATATATTATTGCACAAGTCTAAGGGAAGATATTTTTGGTTTAAGGTGGAATTTAAAGGAAGCAAAAATAATAATCCCTGTATAAAGAAAGCAAGGATTTATTACCCAAGAATGTCTTACTTAGATTATTTGCCTAGCGCATATAGCAGCGATGAAAAGAGCCGCGATTTTCTTGAACGTTTTTTATCAATATTTAGTAGTATTATGAGTGATATGGAGGAAAACATCGCAAATGTATCGAGACTTTTCGATATAGATTGTGTAGACGGAGAATATCTTAAATGGCTTGCATCCTGGTTGTCTATAAAGGTTGATGAAAGCTGGGGGGAAAAACAATTAAAGGTGCTTGTTGAAAGAGCACCTGAGATTTATAAAAGGAGAGGCACAAAGCAGGCTATTGTAGATATTGTCGAGATATATACTGGAAGTAAACCGATGATTGTGGAACATTTTCAAATAAAAAATATTGAAAAAAACCCAAAATTGAGAGAGTTGTATAATGAGCTCTATTCAATAGACCCATATACCTTTTGTGTTATTGTGCGGGCTGATTGTGTGCCTTCTTTACAGCATCAGATAGCGTTGCAAAAGCTTTTGGACGAAGAAAAGCCAGCATTTACAACGGTGAAGCTAATCATTCTTCAGCCGTTAATTTACCTTGATTCACACTCGTATCTGGGTTATAATACAACACTTTCCAACCTTCCCACAATACGTTTAGATGAAGAATCTTCAAACCTTTTTAATAATATACTTTTAGATAAGGATGAAGAGCTTAAGTAGGTAAGAACTTTATAACTTGAAATTATTTAGTTGTTTTATATAGGAGGGATACCATTGATGGATGATATTAATAGTAGCAGCTTTGAACGGAACAGGTATTTTAAGGGAAAGCTGATGACTACGAGAGATTTCGAAACAGAGCAACAGTATTTTAATGATAAACGCAGACTGTTAAACAGGCTTTTCTTTGGAGGAGGGATTGTATGCGGTCTTCAAGTACTTAAGATTGATGAAAAAACCATTTCAGTTGAAAAAGGTCTGGCAATTGATAGCTCAGGCAGGGAAGTTATGCTTGAAAAAAACATTATTATGGATAAAGGCATACTAAGGGCTGAGTTGAATAAAATAGAAGGCTTAGAAGATGAGGAATTTATGAAGGATCTTTATCTTTGCATTCAATATAAAGAGGAAGAAAAAGATGTAGTGAACTCTGTTTTAGAAAACAAGCAGGAGCATAATTTGGTAAAGGACTCCTGTGAGATATTTCTATCTGATGAAAGGCCAGATACTTCTGATTTTGGATTATCTTATTTGATAGAGGACAAAAAGCTTCTGTGTGTTGTGGAAGATATTAAAGAAACCAGAACGTTAAAAGAGTCACAGCGTTTAAAGGTATGGCAAACTGTACCGCGATTTGTTAATCCCGGAGATGTATTTGAAATTGTTGTTACAGTTGAAAAGGGTTATTTTTCTGATGCAGTTAGGCTGGAATATGAAATTGAAAGTGAAGAATTTGAGCCTGTAGAGAAGGACGGCTTTAAGATATCCTATTCGGAAAGCTTAAGAAATAAGGATTGGTTACATAGCTATAAATGTCTTGTTAGGGCTAAGGAAACTCTAGACAACAAGTCAGGCAAAATAAGAATTAAAGATGGAAGAATGAAGATTTCAATTGGTGACAGACAATACATAGAGGAAGTACAGCTTGCAAATTCACCGAAAATAATAGTGGAATCGTTAAAGGAAAGAGTATTGAAAGAATATTCCAATCGTAGCTATGACGATGCTGCGCTGAGTACGAAGGGAAATGCCATATGCCTTGCAAGGGTTAGCTTTTATAAATACAAAAGCTCCTATTCTATAGAAAGTGTTGAACGGGTGCGGGCAGATGAATATGCGGTATCTCTTCCGCTGATAAGGGTGTTGGATAATCTTGATAAAAAACATGATAAAAATGCTGCACATTCAAAAGATGAAAATTTAGTGAGTGAAGTGAGGGAATTTCTTGCACAAACTGCAGCAACATCAGCGAAGACTAGTTCATCTGGAATTCAGTATATTGACTTTAACACTGCTCAGAAAGTTGGTAACAAATACTTCACTGAAAATGAAATATCCCATGAGCTTGGCATTGGACCAGTATACATTGGAACAGGCCTTGAGCTGAATTATCAGGATACACTAAGCGGAATTTTGAATAATGATAGTGAAATATTTTATGGCTCAAATATGGTATTTGAAGACAGCGAGTATGCTCCTGATATAGTCGGAGTAAATATCGGGGTTATACTATATCCAAACAGGGGTACCTTCAGAATCGGAGTAAGCATACGTCCGCAAAAGCACAAGCAGCAGAGAATAGACGGGATAAATGTACGTTGGTGGGCGTTTAAGAAATAGGCTGCTGGATTAAAGGTAGTGAAATAGACTACTTCTGATGTGTCACTAATTTTATGGCACATTAACTGTTGTCTGTCCAGGCATATTAATCTGTATAACGCCACCCCACATGCACATGAGCTTTGAACTATTATTTAAAGCAGGAAAATTTCCTAAAAGCACTGTGGGCGAACCGGGTGCCCATGGCGCAGATATTGCAGGAATACATGGCATTGGGGTTAATACACCCAGTGCAGCTGCTGTTGCTGAGGCAACCGTTGGATTAGCCATTGAACTGCACATCCCAAAGGGGAGAATATTTGCCATTGGAACATTATCCATGATATTGGCAGCAGGCATATTACTACTCATAACCTTACTTTTTGGAAGCACCATAAGGCAGGACGGAGCTGCGCCGAAACTGCATTGGAGCTGAGCACCATTACAAACTAATAAACCCATAATAATTTACAAGCCCGGCATTTAGCATATAATAGAAATACATAAGGGGCTGTTGCAAAACAAAAAATATGATATATCAACGGTAAACTGCTTAAATAGCACTCCCGTGCAGTATATATCTATGGCTAGCTCACGAAATTGATGCTGAAATAGTTGCGGTTCAGAACAAGCACTTCCGCCGACCGTATTACACTTGACATCCTGTCTCAGGGTAATACTCACAGCTACCTCCTGTATCTGTGTCGGCTATAATACTTGTTCTTCATCTACTATTTCTAGCATCAATTTCTAACCGAGCTTCGCAATTAGATATATATTGCACTCGCGTACTATTTCTTGCAATAAATCATCGGTATATAGAAATTGTTGTTTTACAACAGTCCCTTTGTTGATTTTTATTGATTTGAGCAATTCCATTGCCCATGGGCTTGATTCCTCCTTTGTCAATTTTTATACTAACTTTATATTAATACATTTAAAAATGTGGTTTGCATTTTAGATAGCTACATCTATCTCATAATCTATACTTTTTAGCTACTCTCTCCGAGGTTTTCTGCTTTTATTTCTATATATTCCAAGGAGTCGTTTGCGTTATTAAAGTACAGCGTATATATGTATTCATTTTCTGAGAAGCCTACAATGGTGAAATTATCAACCTTGCGAAAGACTGACATTTCTATTTCTTCTGTCGTGGAGAGGTTTTTAAAGTCTTTATAGCTCATTCCACAGGATATACCCAATACGGTGCTTTCTCCTGATACCCTCACAACCTGCACCACAGGTACTTTTTGAGTGGAGGATAAGGGCTCCATTATAAACTCCATTGCGTACTTTTCATAGCTCAAGGTTGTGCCTTTTTCTGTTGGTGTAGATGTTGGTGAAGAAGAAGGTGTATATATCTGTGAAGATGCAGGAGTAATCGTAGCTGTAGGCGCAGACATTGAGTCATCGGAGATATCATTGATTTCTGTACTTGATGCATCAGATATATTATCAGAAGGCTTGTCAGGCTCACCAACAATTTCTTTTAGTTTTGATTCAGAAAGGCCGAGAAATTCTTGATAAAATGGATTACCATCCTTAAAATAACCTTTATAAATGTCTCCAAGCTTTTTGTTATAGAGTGTTCCAATTCCATTATATTTATTATCGGAAAAATGCCCTTTGTATAGTACATTTTCGTCTATAGTGTATTCAGTGCCTTCACCTGAAAAATTTCCATTTTTATATCCGCCTTCATACTCTTTGTAACCCTCACTTGAGTACTTAATGCCTATTCCATCAAAGCTTCCGTTATAAAAGCTCCCTTCATATTGAAGGCTTCCGTCAGAATGAAAAAGCTTTCCGTTTCCGTTATATTTACTGTTTTTAAACTCACCCTCGTATTTGACAGAGCCTGAATTAATATATTCTACACCTTTGCCCTCATACTGGTTGTTTTTAAACTCACCTTCGTATTTAATTTCACCTGATTCAAAATATTCTGTACCTTTGCCCTCGTACTTGCTGTTTTTAAACTCACCTTTATATTTGATTTTGCCTGAACTATAATATTTTGTGCCATTACCTTCATAGTTACTGCTCTTAAAATCACCATTATAAAGCTCATAGTAGAGAATACCTGTATCGTCTTCTAAATAAAAAGTGCCGCTTCCATCATATTCTCCGTTTTTAAACTCGCCTGAATATTTTACTTTGCCAGAAGCATAGTATTCCGTGCCATTGCCTTGGTATTTGCCATTTTTAAATTCACCGATATATAGAGTGTTCTTATTCCTAGTAGAATCATAAGAAACAAGTCTTGCTTTTCCGTCAAAATTCTTATGTAAAGTTGAACCATATACGATAACCTTTGTAAAGTCATGATTTTGTAAATAATCCTTTATAAAAGGAACAGATACAATGACTAATGCTAAAAGCAGTGCTACAAGCAGAGCAAGTTTTTTCAGTATATAAAACCTGCCCAGTTTAAAATAGTTTTTTATTGTGGGTTCATTTACCATTAAAAGCTTTCCTGCTGTTTTTGGAATTGCTTTAATAAACTTTACCGGAAGGCTTACAACCTTCATGGGTATTTTAGATAAGCCCTTTAAAAGTATAGAACTTGTGCTAGCTATAGGCAAAGACTTTTGTATGTTTTTTTCCAGCATAGTAATTACCCCTTATGTAAATTCAGAAAAATTAGTTAATCAAATTTAAAAACGTCGTTGGTGTAGGAGAATTATCAATGGTTTGTTGCCGAAATAATTGCTAGAATTAGTAATGATTCATCGAAGTGTTTTT
>JAEWZA010000450.1 GCA_023395575.1 Bacillota bacterium | reverse complement strand
CAATTGAAGATTCAGGATATGGCGGAGAAAAGTTAAAGGGGAGCCGTACTGGAGTATATGTTGGATTTAGTTCGGATTCAGAATATAGAAAATTAGTTTCATTAACAGAACCAAATTATATGTCAATGGCTCTACCAGGAAATGTAAAGCCTGTTGTTGCCAGTAGAATATCTTATCTGATGGACTTTAGAGGCCCAAGCATGATTGTGGATACTGCATGTTCATCTTCTCTTGTTGCCATACATCTTGCTGTTAAAGCGATACAAAATGGTGAGTGTGACATGGCAATTGTAGGGGGAGCACAGCTTCATTTAATTCCTGTAAGACAAGCAGAAATTGGAGTTGAATCCTCAGATGGAAGAGCCAAGACCTTTGATGAAAGCTCTGACGGAACGGGAACTGGTGAAGGTGTAATTGCAATGGTTTTAAAGCCTTTATGGAAGGCACAAAAGGATTGTGACAGGATTTATGCAGTTATTGAAGGCAGTGCTGTGAATCAGGATGGGAATTCTAACGGTATAACCACTCCTAACGTGACTGCTCAGGAAGATGTAATCGTTAATGCCTGGGAAGTTGCAGGTATTCGGCCTGAAACAGTTACATATATTGAGGCCCATGGAACGGGAACCAAGCTTGGAGATCCTATTGAAGTTGAAGGGATTCAAAGAGCATTTAGAAGATATACTGACAAAAAACAGTTTTGTGCTATAGGTGCTGTTAAGACAAATATCGGGCATTTGGATAATACAGCTGGTATTGTAGGACTACTAAAGGCGGTCTTGTGTTTACAAAATAAAAAGTTGGTGCCATCTCTACATTTTAAGAGACCAAATACAAGGATAAATTTTGAGGATTCTCCTGTATATGTGAGCAATAGATTCACTGATTGGGTAACTGAAGAGGACCCAAGAAGATGTGGTGTAAGTGCTTTTGGACTTAGTGGGACAAATTGTCATATAGTACTTAGAGAAGCTCCTGAATTGAAACAAGAAAAAGAAGTCAATGTTGATTCTTTACATATTCTAGCATTGTCTGCAAAAAGTGAATCAGTGTTAAAAAATATAATTTCTAAGTATAGAAATTATATAAATAACTCAGACAATATTAATATAGCGGATATATGTTTTACTGCTAACACCAGGAGAGTGCATTATAGCGAGCGATTGGCTATTATATTTAGAAATAAGGAAGACTTGATATTAAAGCTTGATAATTTAGATTTAGATAAATATAAAGAAATAGAAAAACAAGAAGGTATATATTACAACAATAATTTAAACTCAGAAAGCAAAACTAATTCTGATTTTGAAATTAATAAAATGTCACAGGTAATAGATATCCAAATTAATGAGCATCTAAAAAATGGGAAACCTTTAATAGAAATATTGCCATATATTTGTGAAGAATACATAAAGGGTAATGAAATAAATTGGAACAGGTTATATTCGGAACAGGAAAGACGCTGCGTAAGAATTCCTACCTATCCTTTTGAAAGTAAAAGATGCTGGATTAATGTTGGTGCTAAAGATGAGCAGGCTAAAATTATTAATAACGAATATGCATCAATTACTAATAAGCCACTTTTAGACAAATGCATATCAGAAACCCCTTGGATTGAGATATTTGTAACAGAGTTCAGTGCTAATAGGCATTGGGTGCTAAATGAACATAAGATTGATGAAAAATATGTTTTAGTTGGTACAACTCATGTTGAAATGGTTATGGAAGGGTGTAGCAAGCATTTCCCTGAGGGAGCTAGCTTTGATAATGTACAATTTCTTAAACCGCTTTTTGTAGAGCCAGAAGAGATTGTTCATGCTGAACTCATTATAAGGCGTGATGGAGAAGGCTTTGATTTTTATGTTGCAAGTAAGTCGGAAAATAATAATGTAGCAGAATGGACAAAGCATGTAGAAGGTAGAATATCTCCATTGAAGCAAAAAATATCTAAGCTTGTAGATATTGAAGAAATAAAAAACAGATGCAATTCATCCTATATTGTACCTGATATGGAAAACTACAATACAATGACTTCTTTTGAGTTTGGGCCTCATTGGAAAAACATTAAGGAAATCTTTGTAGGCGAAGGGGAATTAATCTCTGTTATTGAAATGCCACAGGAATTTAAAAGCGAATTATCCCAGTATTACTTGCACCCAGCAATGCTTGATAATGCTTTAGCTACTATTCCTTTACTGAATAAAGCCTTGAATATGCTTCCTGGTGGGAAAGATAGCAATAGTATTTTTCTTCCATTTGCATATGCGGATTTTCAAGTGTTTAGCTCTTTACCTGAAAGGTTTTTCAGCCACGTAAAAGTAAAAGGTAAGATTGATGAACAGTCAGAGATAATAACTTTTAGCATAGATTTTATTGATATTTATGGAAATATTTTGGTAAAAATTGGAGAGTATTCAATTAAAAAAGTGCGTAAATCAAAGCTTGAAATGCACAAATCGCATAAAAATGTATTTTACCATACAAATTGGGTTCCTAAAATTGAAGAACTAGCTCCTGCGTTAAATGAAAAAGGCTGTGCATTGCTTTTCAATAGCGAATCAAATATATGCAAAGAGCTTGAGGATAAGATGAATAATAATGACTGGAAGACAATATGTGTAGATATCAGTAATAAATATTGTCATGTATCACCAGACCATTATTCTATAGGAAATACACAGGGAGATTATGACAGACTATTAGAAGAGTTAAATGATAAAGGGATAACTCATATTTTCCATATGCTTTCCTTAAGTGACCAAAATGAACCCAAAAGCTTAGAAGAATTTGAAGATTGTCTTGACAGAGGAATTAACAGCATATTCCGTTTATGCA
Organism: Bacillota bacterium; assembly: GCA_023395575.1. GTDB lineage: Bacteria > Bacillota > Clostridia > Acetivibrionales > DSM-1351 > Ruminiclostridium. The sequence continues at coordinate 9,983 of JAEWZA010000450.1, read as the reverse complement.
AATCCATTATGAATAGCAGAATGAAAGGAACAATTTCTTTAGCGATTATATCGAAAAATGCTAATAAAGTCCTACAAGGAGTAGAAGAAATCAGGCCTGAAAATGCTGCAATGTTTGGATTGATAAAAGTACTCGCAAAAGAATATACAAATATAAAATTTAAATTCTTAGATATTGACGATGCTACTCCGTCTCATGTTATTTACAATGAAATGTTTGAGAATGGGGACAATTATATAGCTTTAAGAGAAGGCAGAAGATATATTGAAGAACTTGATATCCTAAACCTTGGTGAGAAACCTGATAATGAACTTAAGATAATAGACGGAGGAGTTTACCTGATAACTGGTGGATTAGGAGGAATAGGACTTGAAATATGCAAATACTTGGCTTCAAAAGCAGCAGTGAAACTTGTACTTATAGGTCGTTCAGCTATTCCAGAGAAAAAGGATTGGGATTTGTTATATGAGAATGAAAAAAATCAAAAGCTGATAAAAAAATTGAAGATAATAAATGAGATAGAAAAAAATGGTTCAGAAGTAATTTATATTTCTGCTAATGTTGCATCTAAAAGTGAGATGGAAAATGTGCTGTACCAGATAAAAGAAAAATGGGGAGTGGTTAATGGAATTATTCATAGTGCAGGTATTGCAGGTGATGGCTTTGCCTTAAGAAAGGAAGAAGAAGTCTTTAAAAATGTGTTAAGTCCTAAAGTACAAGGCACATGGCTGCTAAATTATCTGACTTCAGCTGAGAACCTCGATTTTATGATACTTTTTTCTTCAAATAACACATTAGAGGGAATACCAGGGCAGAGTGACTACACTGCAGCTAACAGCTATTTGGATGCCTTTTCGGCATACCGGAATGGTATTGGAAAGAGGACTTTAACAATTAACTGGCCAGCTTGGAGGGATACAGGCATGGCTTATGAGTTTGGAGTTGCTGTTGATAGAGTCATGAAAGCAATGACAACTGAGGAGGCGTTGGATGCTTTTGAAAAAGCAACTAACAAGGACATTGACAGAGTTGTAATAGGTGAGTTAAATAAAAGCGGGTTTTTACAGGGGATTTCATTGTCAGATATGAAGCTTAATCTTTCAGATGAAGTTATGAAGGATTTAAATAATTTTTCCGACAATAATAAGATTTCAACGCAAAAGCAAATTGATAAAGAAGCTGACATTGTTCTTAAAGGAAAGTCAAATGGAGAGTATACTCAAACTGAAATGAGTATCGCCAGGATTTGGAGAGAAGTATTAGGCTTTGACGAGTTTAATATAAATGACAGCTTTTTTGATATTGGTGGTGATTCTATTATGTTGACAAAGGTTCATGAATTTATTGATAAAAAATATCCTGGTAAGCTTTTGTTAGGAGATTTATTTTCATACCACACTATTTCAAAAATCGCAGATTTTATAAGCAAAGAAGATAAGGTTAAAGCAGAGAAAAACAAGGAAAAGGATATAGAATTAGATATTTTAGCTATGTTTGATGAAATTGAAAAAGGTAATTTATCAATGGATAAAGCTAATATGCTTATTCAGAAAATGTCTGATAAAAAATAAATGGGGTGATATAAATGGATTGTTTAATAATCGGATATAATGAGTCTATTTTTGATGAAGATGTAGAACGAATGAAATCTATGGGCACCGATTCAATATCCTTCAAAGACTTTGGTCTTGGGTATATTAATTACAATAATAAGCCATACAGAGCACTGGATATTCTAACTCATTTTTATCACGAAAATAAAGAAGGTAATACGCGTATATTTCATAATGCAGATGTATTATGGCAGGTAATAATGTACTTGGGGACTTGCCTCAATAAAAATGGATTTAGTTTCGACTATATTAACTTATTTCAACTTGAAAAAGAGGCGCTTAAGGAAAAACTACTAAAGGAGGATATTGAGGCAATTGCTATTACAACAACGATATATGTTAGCGTTCATCCCATCCTTGAGGTGGTTTCCTTTGTAAGAAAATATAATAAGACTGCAAAAATAATAGTAGGTGGCCCATATATTTCTAAGCAGTGTGAGGAAATGGATACTGCATCGAATCAGTCTATTTTTAAGCTTATTGATGCTGATTTTTATATAAACAGTCTTGAGGGTGAAGCTACCTTGCTAAACTTACTAAGAGAAATAAAAGGAAATGGACAGTATGATGGTATTGATAATATAGCATACAGGTCCGGTGATGATTACATATTTACAAAGACCTCCAAAGAAACAAATTCCCTTGAGGATAATATGATTGATTATTCGCTTTTCCCAAAAGAACATATTGGAGAAACAGTAAATATAAGAACTTCAAAGTCATGTCCTTTTTCATGTGCATATTGTGGTTTTCCATTGAGAGCTGAAAAATACACCTTTATAACTGTTGAACGCGTTGAAAAAGAATTGAATGCGTTAAGGGATGTGGGGACTGTTAAATATCTCAATTTTATTGATGATACTTTAAATATTCCAAAGGATAGATTCAAGGAAATGCTCCAAATGATGATTAGAAACAAATATAATTTTAAATGGTACAGTTTCTATAGATCTGATTTTGGAGACGAGGAAATTATAGACCTTATGAAAGCAGCAGGCTGTATAGGAGTTTTCATAGGAGTTGAATCAGCTAACGATGATATGCTTAAAAGAATGAACAAAACCGCCAGAGTAGAGCATTACTTAAAAGCTATACCCTATCTAAAAAAAGTGGGAATTACAATTTTTGTTTCAACAATAGTCGGCTTTCCTGGAGAAACTTATGAGACTGCAAAAGAAACAATTGATTTTATCGAAGAAACAAAGCCAGACTTTTTTAGACCTCAGATATGGTGGAGTGATCCACTTACACCTATATTACAAAAAAAGGATGAATATGGGATAAAAGGATTAGGATTTAATTGGACTCATTATACTATGGATTCAAAAACAGCCTATGATATATTTGAAAAAACCTTTTTATCAGTTGAAAATTCAATTTGGGTTCCTGATCCTGGATTTAATGCCTACGGAATGTACTATCTAATGCAGAGGGGAATGACAAAAAAACAGGTAGAGACTTTCCTACAGTGTTTTATTTCAGCTGTAAAATATAGAATACTTAATCCCGGCAAGGATAATATTTCTGGACAAGTCTTGGACAATCTTAGAAATAGCTGTAGATTTGACACTAATGAGGTACAGAATATTACTCAGATAGAAGAACTGTCTGGTAAGAGATATAAAGAGGCTGAAAAGTACTGGATATCAGAATTTAATTTATATAATAATTTTGTGAATACTTCATTAAGCAACAAAATTGAAATTACAAATAATAAAACGTTATCTTATAAATTAAAGTTTGATTATACTGCAGGAAGAAATTACAGGGATGTTATGATTGCCGCCTATAGTTTAGTACTCTCAAAGTTAAATATATTTGACAAAATTACAATATTAACGGCAGATGACAATGATTATGTCTTCCCAATTATATTGGACATAAATGATAAAAAAGTAGCTGGTGATTTTATTGATGAGATTGGCATAAAGATGGCAGAAGCTAGCAGGCATAGAACTTATGCTCTTAATATTTTGGAAAATCCTGTACGAATGAAGGAATATGGCTTACAATGTCCTAAGTTTACATATGGGTTTTTGGAAACAAATGGCAATGAAATTCAGATGGTTGATAGGGTAAACTATTTTCCAGGAATTTATGATGAAATAGGAATAACTTTTAGGTTAGTCAAAGATAATTTAGATTACCAGTTATTTTTTGACTACAAGGACTCAATGTATTCCTTTGAGGATGTAGACAAAATAGGTAATTATATGTTAGCTATAATAAAAATCTTATATGATAACCCAGATATCTTACTTGAAGATGTAAAAGTGGGTGAAAGGGAAGATAAATTATTGAGCCAATTTGAAGAAGAAGAGTTTAATTTTTAGTGTCCCAATAAGGGCGTAGGAGGTTAATATGGATTTACAGAATGAACAAAAAATGCTTGAAAGCAGGTTCTATTGGCTAAAAAAGCTATCAAACAGTGTAGAGGCTACAGGAATAAAGCAGGATCTCTATAGAATAGAAAACCGTGTGAGAGATGATAAGTCAATTGATATAAAAATTAATGATGAGTTATGTGAAAAACTAAATAAATTATCAAACGGAAAAGATTTTTTATTATATGCAATATTGCTAGCAGCGCTCAATGTATGTCTTTATAAATATAATGCAAGTGAACAAATAACTGTAGGAAGTCCATGTATAAAAAGGGAAGGTAGTGACCAAGCAGAAAGCAATGCTATTGCAATTGTAAATAAAATAGACGGAGATTTGTCATTCCGTGATTTTCTATTGAGTATTAGAAAGAGCTTATTATCAGATTATGAAAATCAAGAATATCCTATTATTACTCTTATAAAGGATCTTGGACTTAACACAGTGCAGGATAGATGTCCGCTATTTGACATAGTGTTAATGTTAAAAAACATTCATTGTGAATTACAGAATGTAAATAACGATATTACAATGATTTTTTCAAAAAGCAATGAAAAAATAACTGGTCAGTTAAGCTTTGATGGCAGCATATATAGAGAGGAGACCATTAAAGCTTTTGTAGACTACTATATGAACGTTCTCAATTGTACACTTGATAATACAAATATAGAAATATCAAAAGTTAGTATATTCGGTTCTGAAGAGTTAGAGAAGTATGAAAAATGGAATAAAAATGTTAGGGTATACAACAAGGAAAAATGTATACATCAGCTTTTTCAAGAACAAGCTGAAAAAATCCCAGATGCAATAGCAGTTGTTTATGGCGACAAAAAACTTTCGTATGCCCAATTAGATAAAAAGTCTAGTCAGTTGGCGAGATATATGAGGAAGCAGGGTGTAACTCCAAATAGTCTGGTAGGTATATGCTTGGAACCCTCAATTGAAATGGTAATAGGGCTAATGGGGATATTGAAAGCAGGGGCTGCATATGTTCCTGTAGATGCAAAATATCCAAAAGACCGAATTAACTTTATGCTGAAGGATGCAAATCCTGCTATTGTGTTAACGAAGGCACAATTTTCTGAGTTGTTGAATGATATAAACTCCAATTTAATTTATCTTGATGTAGAATGGAACAAAATTGATGATGGGGATGGTGAAATACTTTCTAATGAAGGGATATCAACAAAAAACTTAGCTTATATCATATATACGTCTGGTTCTACTGGAACGCCAAAGGGATCAGGTGTTTATCAGCAAGGTTGGGCAAATTTGTTGGATTGGTTTATTCAAGAGTTTGATATAAGTTCAAAAGATAAAGTATTGCTGATATCATCATTTTCATTTGACCTTACCCAGAAAAACATATTTGCTCCTCTAATAACTGGCGGAGAACTACATATACCTGTAACAGAGTATTATGACCCTGATTTAATACTCAAGTTGGTTTTTGATAAGGGTATAACAATTTTAAACTGTACGCCAAGTGCTTTTTATCCTTTAGTAGATTTGGAATCCTTTGATAAACTGGCTTCCATAAGGTATCTGTTTTTAGGAGGAGAGACTATTTCATTACCTCGTCTGAAAAAATGGACAACATCAGAAGATTATTCAGCAAAGATTGTAAATACATATGGACCTACTGAATGTACAGATATTTGTGCATCCTATACTATTACAGAAAAAGATTTTGAAAATTCAAATACAGTTCCTATTGGGAAACCAATATATAATGTTCAATTATTTATTTTAAACAGTTTTAATGAAAGGGTTCCTTTAGGAATGCCAGGTGAATTATGTATTGCAGGAGATGGAGTAGGTATAGGCTACATAAATGATGAAGAGCTAACAAAGGAAAAACTTATACTTAATCCATTTGACATTAACAATAAAGAACTTTTATACAAGACAGGTGATTTGGCTTGTTTTTTACCTGACGGTAACATTAATTATATTGGCAGAATGGATCATCAGGTAAAAGTACGTGGGTTTAGAATAGAATTAGGCGAAGTAGAAAACGCACTTAAGCAGCATGATGCTGTAGAGGAGGCTGTAGTTCTTGTAAAAGAGAGCTCATCTGGAGATAAGAAGCTTGAAGCCTTTGTTGTTCCAAATCAGCAAAATGCATATGTAGTAAAAAAATTAGCTGAATTTGAGCGAAAGGGTGTACTTGATAAACATAATATATATGAATTACCTAACAAAATGACTGTTTTTAACTTGAATAAAACAGAAACAGAATTTATATATAGAGAAATTTTTGAAGAAAAGTCTTATCTGCAAACAGGCATCATACTTGAAGAAGGAAGCACTGTCATGGACATTGGAGCTAACATAGGCTTGTTTTCGATTTTTGCAAAGCAAGTATGTAATGAAAACGCTCAAATATATGCTTTTGAGCCTATTGATCCAATCTTTGATGTTCTTGAGAAAAACATAGAGCTATACGGCGATAATAAAGTGAAAATTTTTAAATATGGATTAGCAGATGTTCCAAGAACTGAAGAAATCACCTACTATCCAAATGTTTCAATCATGTCAGGAAGGTATGCAGATAGTGAGGAAGATCATGAAAATATTAAAATTACAATACTTCATGAAATATCTCAAAATGAAAATAAGGTAGAGCTTTCTGAACAAGAAATAGATGAGCTTGTAAGAGAACGCTTAAGAAGTGAGACTTATCAATGTCAATTGAAAACAATATCTGAAGTGGTAAAGGAGAACGATATTAACAAAATTGACCTTCTTAAGATTGATGTTGAGAAAAGTGAGTTAGATATATTAAAAGGAATTTCCGATGGGGACTGGGGAAAAATCAAGCAAATAGTTTTAGAACTGCATAATATAAACGGAAGATTGTTTGAGGTAAAGTCATTATTAGAACTAAAAGGCTATACTGTGACTTATTTAAAGGACTCAAAACTTGAGGAAAACGAAATTTATAATGTATATGCTGTTTTAAGTGATTTAAAGGAATATAGGAAATCTACTAATTATGATGAAATGGAATCAAAAGCATGGTGCAGCAGAGGGACAATGATTGAAGATATTAGAGAATGGCTTAAAAATAAGCTTCCTGATTATATGGTACCCTCAGATTTCACATTGGTTGATGAAATTCCTCTTACGCCAAACGGAAAGGTTAATCGTGAGGCTTTAATGGAATACGCTGAGGAGCATAAGCAAGTTAAAAATGACTTTGAAGCACCAAGAAATGAATTGGAGGAAGCAATTGCAAAAATATGGACAGAAGTTTTGGAAATTGAATCAGTTGGTGTAAATGACAATTTTATTCATATAGGAGGGCATTCTTTACTTGCTACTGCAATAATATCACGATTGCGGAAGATATATAAAGTAGAGGTTCCCATTTTTATGTTTTTTGAAAACCCCACAATTAGTAAATTGGCTAAGGTATTTCAAGAATTATTGAATAAAAGCAAATAATAATTATATTGAAAACACTTTGAAAGGAAGATTATAAATGGCTGGAATTATTTATTCTGATTATTATTTACCTGAGTATTGTTTACCTGTGTGGGATTTTCTTAAATGCAGTAAATTTAAGCACGCTCAAAATGAAGATTTTTGTGAGTGCTTTATAAGCCAAAGTAAGCAGGAATTAATATGTATAGAACCAGAAAAAGATGAAATACAGATGCTAAATGTAATTATGAAAAGATTTTTCGAAAACTGTAGTATTCCAAGAGATCAGATTACTCATATTATTTATACAAGCTTGGACAATTGGAGTAAAAATGGTGTATACATTCCATACTATCTTCAAGAAAACTATGGGTTAAGCAAAGCCTCGGTCACTGGAGTATTACAAGAATGTGTTACAACCCTTCAGGCATTTCAATATGCAAGTGCTTTAGTAGACAGCGGTATGGAAAAAAATGTGTTAATAATATCGGTATGCCACGGAAGGCAAATGGAAGATAGGTATACTGGAACAACAGTTGTAGGAGATGGTGCTAGTATAGCACTGATAGGCAAGGAAAATTACATAAGTGAGATTATAGGTTCTGCTTCATTGTCTGACGGAAGATATAGTTTTTATAAGTATAATAAAATGACTCCAAAAATAAGTGGATTGGATATTGCCAAAAAAGGGTCTGACTTTATGCTAAAGCTTTTAGAGGATAATAATTTAACATTAAATGATATTGATTTGATTATTCCTCAAAATATTAATTATTCAGAATATCATATGTATTCCCAAAATTTGGGTATTTTGATTGAAAAATTTTATGATAGAAATATTAGTAAGGGAGGTCACTTAGCAGAAGTAGATTCGATTAGAAATTATACTGATTTAATTAAAGATAATTTTTCTAAAACGCCATCAAAAGTTCTTCTATATGGTTCTGGAACAATAGGAGACGGAATGGACGCTGTATTTAATGCAGTTATTTTAGATATTAGGAGGAAGTCAGATGAGTAATTTTACTAATTATATCTTACAAAATACTATTGAAGGTAAAATTGAAAAACATGTTGGGGCTGAAATAATTAAAAAGCTAATGGAAGACAAGAATAATGAGGCTGCAAAGGATATAGCTATCATAGGAATTGCAGTCAAAATGCCAAAAGCAGAAGATGTTGAAAGTTTTTGGCAGAATCTTAAAGATGGTGTTAACTGTATAGGTGATATTCCAGAAGATAGAAAAAAGGATATGGAACAGTTGCTTGGTATGGAGTATGATTTTACAAATAATAAGACAAAATTTATTAAATCAGGTTATATGAATGATATTGATAAATTTGATTATAAATTTTTTAGTATTTCTCCATTAGAAGCAAAATTAATGGACCCAAACCATAGAGTATTTCTTCAGACAGCATATAAAGCTATAGAAGATGCAGGATATACAAGAGAAAAGTTAGCAGGAAGCAGCACAGGCGTTTTTGTGGGACATAGTGACGTAAATATATACGGAAGCTATATCACAAGAACTGAACCACAGTTAACAGGTATATCTATACCAGGAAATATGTCGTCAATTTTATCTGGAAGGCTATCATATCTTTTGGATTTAAAGGGCCCAAATATGTTGGTAGATACAGCTTGTTCATCATCACTAGTTGCTATTTATCAAGCATGTAAAGCTATCAGATCAGGAGATTGCGAGCAGGCTATTGCTGGAGGTTTAAGGATAAACTTTTTCCCAATTGAAGGAGCCTATGAAACAGGAATTGAATCTAAAAATGATAAAGTCAAAGCATTTGATGATAATTCAGATGGAACTATTTGGGGAGAAGGGGTAGCAGTTATACTGCTCAAGCCGTTAGATAAAGCTTTGACAGATAAGGACAATATATATGCTGTTATAAAAGGGGTTGCTGCTAACCAAGATGGTACATCAATAAGTATGACAGCACCGAACTCTTTGGCTCAAAAAGAGGTTATTCTAAGTGCATGGAAAGATGCTGGTATTGATCCTGAAACTATATCGTATATTGAAGCACATGGTACAGGAACAAAATTAGGAGATCCTGTGGAAATCACTGGAATCCAAAAAGCTTTTATGGAATATACTGACAAAAAGCAGTTTTGTGCAATAGGCTCAATAAAGCCAAATATAGGACATCTCGATAATGCATCTGGAGCAACTAGCTTAATAAAAGCTGTGTTAGCCCTTAAGAATAAGATAATACCACCATCTCTAAACTTTGAAATACCTAACCGAGCGATAGCTTTTGAGCAATCTCCAGTTTATGTTGCAGATAAAAAGATAAACTGGGAAACAAATGGATTTCCAAGAAGATGTGGAGTGAGTTCCTTTGGCTTTAGTGGGACAAACTGTCATATAGTGCTTGAAGAGGCGCCGGAGATAGAGCATAGCTCTTCTGAAATTTCTGTACCGCTAGTACTTACTCTATCTGCGAAAAGTAAGGAGGCCTTATGGAATTTAGTAAATAGTTATAGAGAATTCTTAGCTAAAACTCAATTACAATTAAAAGATATTTGCTATACTGCAG
>JAEWZA010000388.1 GCA_023395575.1 Bacillota bacterium | reverse complement strand
ATTAATATCCATACTAAAAAACAGTTTGATAAAACAGGAGCTTAAGCACACAATAATTAAAAAAGAAGTCTTTGAAGATTTTCTAATTGAATTCTTGAGTATCTTTACAATAGAATTTGATTTATGTGAAGAAATAAAATCTAACCAAACAGCTACAAAAAAATATTTTATCTCAAAGAAGAATTCTGCTAATACCCAAGCAAAAAACAAAGAGCTTGAGCAAATTGATAATCAAAATGATATTTCTGGCAATTATAAAGGTATGATAAAATTCGACTTATCTATAGATAAAGAAGGTAATATTAATTCAAATAATTCAATTAAACAGCTAATTAGAAATACAAATCTTAATATAAAAGATATACATAAAATAAAAAACATAAAATATGTGTTGAGCAAAGTAACATTAGTAATAGTATTGTTCACGCTTACCAGCTTTTTAGTTACTAAAGCACTAGATAATGAACAAAGCAATACCGGCATAGAAGCAGCTCCCGCTCAGAGTTCTCAAGTATTAGCTGCTCCAATGCAAAATATCACTGCAAACACTGATGCAAATATGGTTTCTGACATTGTCGAATCAACTGCCTCTTCACCTGCTGTGTCCAGTGATACAACCTCTACTTTAGCAAAAAAACCTGCAGTAGCTGAGATAAAACAAAATGATAGCCCTGCAAATATATCTCCAAAGGCTTCATATAAAAAGAACACTGAAAGGGATAATAAGTCTGAATTAGATATCCACTCAAAGAACAACAATGATAATAGCAATAATAATATAGAAAATAGCAATAATAATATTAATATAACTGGCAGCGATAATAACATTGCAATAGGTAGTTCTACAATCATACTAGAAAACGAATAATCCTTCTATACTTAAACCAAATATAATGAATTTTAATCAATAAATCAAACTTTCCCAGTTGAAATTATAGTTGTGAGACCTTATCAAATGTAAAGTCAATTAATTGCTAGAATAACCTGATACGTTTGAATACCGTTAGACTTTTCATGTGGAAAAGTTAAGTTAATATTTAACAGGAGGAAGAATTTTGAAAATTGTTTCTAGAATTTTATTTTTTACTTTACTTACAATTCAATTAATCCTTTTAATGATTAATTCTATATATGCAAAAGATAACTATATTTATGTTAATACCAATAAATCAATTTCAATAATACCAAAAATAATTGACAACAAACCTTATATCCCATTGCGAACTACACTTGAAGCTTATGGTTGGGAGCTAGCTTGGAATTCAGCTAATAAATCAATAACTTGCATTAAGGAAGCTGACAAGGTTATTTTTACAATTAATAATAGTACTGCAGATATAAACAATGTTCAAACACCAATTAATAGCTCACCAATTATACTTTCTGGTGTTACATATATAGAGAGCAAGCTACTGGCAACACAATTCGGAATTAAAGTCAGATGGAACAAAACAGATAATTTCATAGTTGTATCAAACGATGTATACAGTAATATTGCTGTAAAAGGAAATGGAAATATTATTGTTGCTGGGAATGGAGTAATTGTCAATATAATAGAACCCTATGGTATTGATACCTTGAATGACATGCTCGATTATGCAGATAGTATATTAGCTAAAAATATTATAGATGATGCTATTATACAATACAAGAGTATTCTAGAAAATATCTCTTTATATGAAGAACCTGATATTTATGCTCATATCATGAATAATCTTGGGAATGCATACACCCTTAAATCAGAAATAAGAAATAAGGTTACAAACATTAATTATGCAATAAGCTATTACAAAAAAGCGTTAGAAATTTTTTCCTCAAATACAGACAGTCTCAAATATTCAATAGCATCAATTAATCTAGGCAATGCTTGCAATGTTCTTTGGGAAGTTACAAGAGAAGAAGAACATCTAAAAATGGCACTTGAGTATTTTTCAAAGGCCTTCTTTAACAATTTGTCAAAGAATTATGTCCTTGAATATGCTACTTTACAAAACAATATTGGCATAACTTATTTTAGGCTAAATCAAAAAGACTCCTCTGAGGCAAGCCTACTGAAAGCACTGAGTATATATAATGACTATTTGAATATATACAATTTTTCGGAAACATCTCTTGAATGGGCTTCAATGCAGAAAAAAACGGGAGATATTTACAAGTTATTGTGCTCTCTATCCCCATCTGATTCATATATTCAAAGTGCTATTGACGCATATGAGCAAGCCTTAATGGTGTTTACAGTTGAAAGTTATCCAAAAGAATACGCAAAGCTCCATCAAAGCCTTGGTGATGTTTTTTCAATTCAACTGGCACAGGGGGATAAGCTAGATAGCTTTAAGAAACAATCTTTCGCTGAAAATTTCCCATCTAATACGTTTGCACAAGTTGATAATTTAAAATTACCTTCACTAACAAAGCCAACATTAGTTACATTAATTAAAAATGAATACACCGAAAGCTTATTAATCTACACATATGAAAAATATCCTATTGAGTACGCATATAGCAATTATTCACTTGCAACAATATATAGCAATTTAATTATAAATCAAAATGAAAAAGGCTACCTTTCACCAGCTCTTTCTGCTTATAATAATTCGCTAAAGGTCTTTACAGAGCAGGAATATCCATTTCTCAATTCCCTAATTAATCAAAAGGTTAATGAAATGGTCAACATTAACTGAAAATATAATTCAAATTATATTCTTTGCTAGACCACTTAATTATATATACTACTAACTCAACTTTTACATAAATATGTTTTAACTTCTCATTAGTTAGTTGAGTTTGAAAAAAATTGGAGGTAACAATGAAAAAATTAGTAATGCTTTTAGTTTTCCTTATTGCGCTGATATTAGGCGCAACAGTTGCATACGCAAACACAATCCCTGTTTCCGGTGTTAAAATTAATGGAGAAAACGTTAAATTCAACTATCCCCCCTGCAATATCAATAATAATATTTTTGTGCCCATAGCAGAACTTTCTGATATTTTAGGCTATGATTATAAATGGGATAGTTCAAAAAGAACTGTGACATGTATAAATAGTAATAAAAAGCTCATATTCAATCTATCTAGAAAAAATGTAATAATAAATGAAGAACAACTTGTTCTTAAACTATCACCTATTATTATTAATAATAAGTTCTACATTCCTGATGAGGCTTTGGATATAGCATATGGAATAAAATCCTTCTGGGATAAAAGTGATAATGTTTTCCATATAAATATTTTTAACGATCTATCTATTACAGGAAATAATAATAATATTGCACTAGGTTATGGGAATATTCTTTTCATAGATAAACGTTACGGATTAAACAAAATAAATGACAATATCAACGATGCTAATAAGCTTTTTGAAGAGAATCGTTTTTCTCCAGCTATAAAAGCCTATGAAAATATTCTAAAAAATATATCAAGTACAAAAAACCCTGAGGAATATATGCTAGTAAAATCAAATATAGGAAAGGTATATACAAAACTTTCTCAATTCACTAACAAAGAGGATAATCTTAAAAAGGCAATAATTGTATATGAGGAAGCCTTAAAAATATGTTCTGAAGAAAAGTATTCAAATATGTATTCTTCTGTACAAAATGGTTTGGGTGTTGCATATTTATGTCTTTCAGATGTAAGAGATGCACATTCAAATATTCCTAATGCACTAATTTACTTTGAGAAAGCTGGAAAAATAAAAAATATTGATCCTTTGCAAAATGCCGAGGTTCAGAAAAACCTTGGGTATGCACATTATGCTCTTTCAAATATAAAAGATAAGTATAATAACCTAAACAAAGGTTTAGAATATTGTACAGAAGCTTTAAAGCTTTATACTCTTGAAAACAATCCCTCAGAGTATTCAGAAGCTAAAAGAATAAACGGTTTAATAAATTTAGAGTTATCTCTAATCAATTATAGTGAAGATTATATTTATGAAGCGTTATCTGACTTTAATAAAGCATTATTAGGATTTAAAAGTACTAAGGATTATATAAAATATTATAGTGTGCAACTTAATTTAAGTGTTAGTTATACTCAATTATTTACTTTAAAAGGCAATAAGAACGACTCATTAATAGCTTTAAATTTATGTAATGAAGCTCTTAGTTACTTTACCAAGGAACAATATCCAAATTTTTACTCAGAAACAAACATAACTCTATGCAATATCTACAGAAGTCTGAATATTCTGCAGGAATCACCTGATAATTTTTTAAAAGCAATAGCTTCATGTGAAGAAGCTTTAAAGGTTTATAATATAGAAAATTATCCCCTGAGTTTTGCAAGTACACAAATGCTATTAGGTAAAAATTATTTTGACCTATCGCGAATTCAGAATTCTAAAGATAACCTTGAAAAAGCTGTTAATGCCTATGATATAGCTTTCAAGGTATATGTAAGTGATAAATATCCATTTAATTCAAATGAAAATAAATTTCTTCTGGCAATTTGGTATAGTGAAATATTTTTAATTGAAGATGAAATAAATGTAGATAACTTATCAAAATCCATTGAGCTCTACAAGGAGTTACTTGAAATATATACAATTGATACGTATCCTAAAAGATATGCAGACATTTGTTATTATATGTCTGGTTCTTACTTAAATTTAGCCAACTTTAGAGAAGGCAAAGAAAATCTTATTAAAGCTATTGAAGCTGGCAATGAATCTCTTAAGATATATACCTTAGATACCCTTCCAATAAATTATGCATCTTCTTATAATAGAATAGCTTCTGCATATTCTGCTCTAGGCTATGTTACAAATGATATTAATTATTTTAAAAAATCATTTGATGCTTATGAAGAGGTATCAAAAGTATATACCCTTAAAAATTTTCCTCAAAACTATGCTATATTAAATAATAATATGGCCTACGCATATTATATATATGCTGGCTTGAGCGGAGATGGAAATTATTTACAAAAATCTGTAGAAGCTTATTCTGAAGCCATCAAAATCTTTACTCCTGAGAATAATCCTTTGAAATATGCTTTATGCCAATATAAACTTGGGAGCGTCTATACTAATTTAGCAACATATATAGATAAAGAAGAAAAACTTTCACTGGCTGTAAGTTGCTTTGAGGATGCCATGAAAATCTATATGAAAGGTGATCGCCCCTATAATTTTGCAAAAGCAAAGTTGGGATTATCAAATACTTATATGAAGCTTGGGTTCTTAAAATCAGATAAGGAATTGCTTGAAAAGTCAATTGAGCTAAATGAGGAAGCGTCGCAAATACTTTCATATCAAGTAAGTTCCCAAGATTATTACACAACACAAATAAGTCTAGCAAATACATATTTCTGTTTATCAGAATATTGTGACAAGGAGGAAAATCTTATCAAAGCAATTAATATCTATACAGAATTAATCAACTTGGGAGTAGAACAAGATAATTTTTACCTATATGTTAATATTCAGCATAGTATTGGTATTGTCTACATAGCATTATCTGAAATAAATGACACAGAAAACTATCAAAGAAAAGCATTAGATTACCTTAGCACTGCACTAAAATACCAAACAAATAAAACAGAACGTGAAAAAATACAGAAATTAATAGATGAGTTAACCAATTAGATAAAGTAACTAATGAAACTATTGAGGTAATATATTACATAGACATTTTACCTTTCATTAAAAAGTTTAATCCGAATACTAAAGAACAAAGTCTCCTACTGTAGCTATTAGTAGAAGACTTTGTTTTAATATTTAATTAGCTTTTATTTTTAATGTTGATACTATTAAGTTCATATAATTTACTCAACTTTCTCACTCTTAAACAGGCAGCTTGTCAATATTTCCAAGCAGGAACTTCTTAACTGTTGCAAAGTCAAGAGCATCTACACTACCGTCATTATTAACATCAGCTAGCTTCATTCCATTCTTTCCTGGGAATGTGCTTATTTGTCCCATAAGATATTGCTTGATAATAGCAAAATCGAGAGCATCTACAGTGTTATCACCATTAACATCTCCGTAAACCCCTGCATCAGTTCCACCAACAAATGTAACAACTGATTTTGCAGGTATCGTTGTTGTAAAGCTATTTCCGCTTATTGATATCTTTGAACCTTCAGCTAAATCTTGTGTTGCAGAAGTTGTATATGGTATAACTGAATCAGCTTCAAAACCTTGTAGATTATAGGATATAGATTGACTAGATGAACCGTTATTCAAAGCAACTACTGCAAATTCACCTGTCTCTGGGTCTTTATATGCAGTTACATAAACACCTGACACTGGATTTTTAGTAGCCTCAAATCTCTTCCAATCAGGTCTTATAAATCTTGAATACTGACCAATTGTATAAAGCCTTTTACCCACTTTATATGTTTTGGAATTCATATCCATTTGAATCAAACCTTCACCATTCCATGTCTTATAACATGCACCCCACCAATACATCCAAGCATTTCCTTGAGTTACTGTCATAAAATCATAAACCTGCTTTGCCCAATTCAAGCCATCATTAATTGTAAGATCATTACCATTCAAATCTGACACTTCTGTCATCCAAATTCCTTTTCCCTTTGCCTTTGTATTGGGAAGTGTAGTATAAAAATTACCATAATTATGGACACCTACAATATCTGTTCTTTTCACTGCAGTAGCATCATTTAAGCAGTCTATGGCATATGATTCATTAAATGAAGAGTTTTCGCTCATAACAACCTGTGCTGTTATCCCTTCTTTATCAAAGGTAGGAACCAAATAGTCTTTCATAAATGTTTTAAACTGAGCCGCTGTCCATTTACATGAAGAGTACGAAGTTTCAAGGTCAGGTTCATTTTGAATTCCGATATGAGTAATCTCAATACCAAATTTTGATTTGTAGTTTTTTATATTTTCGGCTAAATATGTAGCATAAGCCTGATACATATCTGTTTTAAGAGATCCTCCTACAACTGAACCATTTGTTTTCATCCATGCTGGAGGGCTCCATACAGTATAAAGCAATTTATTAACTCCATATTCTGACTGAATGGTTCTATACATAGGTATCTGGTCATCGTTTTTTTCATTCCAGTCCCAAGTATTAGCAGAAGGCTGCATAGTCTTGTTTGGTCCGTCCTGTGCACCTCCCCATGTACCGCCATCACCTAAAATTGAACGGAATATTGAAAAACCTGCTCCTTTTTCAGTTGAAAACAATAAATCATAAATTTCTTTTTGCTTTGTAGCACCTAGAAGAGCGATATTATTTGATTGATGAAAAGCTTCTGATACACCAAAACCATCAATAACTTGATATTCTTGATCCCAGTCAAGAGTAACTGTGGATGCTGCATACAAATTTGTAGGTACTAACATTGTTACTAGCAGCGTCAAAACAATAGTAAGACTTATTAAACGAGTTGTTTTTTTCATACAAGAAATCCCCCTGTTCAAATAATTAGTATTACTCAAAAATACTGCAATCCCCCTGAAATATCACATTAAAATAATCTTTTGTTTATTAGCACACGCTCATAATATAGAGAGTGGATTCTCAAATGTAACTAGCAACATACATAATTATTAAAAACTTTACTTTAATTTTCACTCCTTTATAATTTATTTAGGTTTAAGGATACCTATAATCCATAGCTGTTTTAGTTAAATCAATTTCTGTTTTTAATTTTGTATCAAGAGCTTTATTTTTTTGGTAAGGAATCAATATTTCCAATTAAATAACTTTTCAAAATTGCAAAGTCTAAGGCATTAACTTCACCATCAACATTTACATCTGCTGCTGATAAGTTCACATTATTAGGTTTTTCCCCCAATAATATTTTTTTCAGCAATGCGAAGTCAATAGCATCAATGCTGTTATCTTCATTTAGGTCACCGTACTTAATTTCAGGTGTAGGTGTACCCCCTTCAGGCTCTTCTCCCCATAAAAGTTTACCATCGTCATATACAGGTATATATGGTGTTAAACCTGCAAAAGAAGTAGCTTTGTAATCTGGTGGACCACTTAAATTCTGATAAGACCAGTCATTTACATTTGTACCGATATTCATATCTTTATACTTTATTTGTACAGTTGCATCTTTTTCGCACATTTCCCACTCAGTAGGCATAATCTGTGTTCCAGTAAAATCTACAGTAAAATAGTAGATATTATCTTTGTATTGCTTTAAACCAATCAGCTTTGCGCCCTGATGATCTAATAGTTTTAATTCAACATCATCTAAGCCTTTACCAGCCTCAAACAATTCTGATAAATCCATATAATAACGAACAGAGAGTTTATCTTTCATTGTAGGTGGCCATGCAGAACGGTTGTTAATCTGGAACATGATATTTGTTGTTCCATAGCCTTCATAAATTATCCATCCACGGCAGAAATACTCAGTTATATCATCCTGAGGATCTCTAAAATCTTCAGGCTGTGGCCAGTTTTCAAGTGGGTCACCACCATACATATCATACATTTTAGCTAATGAACCAACAAAACCAGCATTGTAATCAGTAGCAACTTCGTTTAGCATATAATCCTTGATATCATCTTTCCATGCGTCATCTGAGCCAGGTCCCCCAACTAATGCACCATATAGAATATGTCTATGATAGCTAGGTGTTTCAAGCTGGCTTGTCCAAGAACCATGAGCAGTCCTATGATGTGGATGTACTGGTGCCTTTTCACCAAATCCAACTACATAACTTCCTCCTCGTGGATTATCTCCTAATGCATAGTTTACTTGTTTTTCAGCAAAATCATGATATTTCTGCTTTTTAGATGGTGTACATACAGTATCATCATCAGACCATACAAATGCTAAAAACGCTGCCGTAGTCGCATATCTCAAGGAACCCCATTGTGAAAGCCAAGCTAAACCTCCTGGAGTATATGTAATACTTCCATCTGGCATCCAAGAATCTAAATTCTTTTCAACAACCTTTATGTATTCAGGATCCTTCGTTAACTGAGCAAGTTTAAGCCCTGCACCATAGCTAACATCATCCCAACAGTGAGTATGACCGCCTCCTAATTTAGTTGCAGGCAATATTTCTTTAGCTTTATCAAGGTAAGTAGAATCGTTAGTCTTTATGTACAGCCAAATGGCTCCCCAAGCTAAGTCATCAATATAACCACCTGATGGATATAGCGTATCAAGAGGATTTATTCCTCTATATTTATCACCAAAAGCAAAAATTTGCTTAGCATGTTTTAAACATTTTTCTGCATATTCAGGATCTGTTTTTTCAAAAATAAGAGATGCGATGGCTAAAGAAGCGGCAGTTGATCCTGCAACATCAGAACCAGGAGTTTGAGCATTCAGTACGAAAGATTTTCTATCTGTCATATAATCCAGCATCTCATGAGCTACCCAAACAGAGTGGTCAGACTCATTATATCCACACATGTAGTATAAAACTTCAGGACTTGGATTTGCTTTGATAAAGAAGTCAGTAGCCCATTTAATTTCATCCAAAATATCGTCTATTTGTCCTGACTTTTCAAATGCATCACGATATTCATATACAGCCCACCCTAATTGACCTGCTGCATATGACATAGGATGTGTAAATTTGATACCGTCACCTGCGTCAGCCCAACCTCCTGTTAAATCTAGGCCAACATCCTTGCCATCATCCATTGCAGCATCAGCACGATAAGGCAAAATATAGTCATCAGGTAAGTCTCCAAGTCGATTTGCCTTGTAGAAAAGAATAGCTTTTTGCATTGCTTCACCATACTTGTAGTAAGAATCTCCTGTACGTGGTGAACTAGCAGATTGTGTTTCTGGAACATAAGCAAACAAAGTCAACAATAAAGAAGTCACGAGTACTAAAGCTGTTGACCGGAAAAACTTCTTGTGTGAAATCTCACATTTCATTTTCCCCATAATTAATATCTCCCCCTTATTTTTTATATTTTATTGCAAAATTGTATTACCATAAAAAACCTTTTTATGTTACCATTTACGAACATGACGCTTTTCGAGCAACAAAATATAAATATCGTCACGATATAAAAATATAGATATAAAAATCATCGCAATATTTATATCGTCGCAAAGGCTTGAACTAATTGGCTTTAGTCATAATATTCTTTTACTGTAAATCATTATTAATTTACTATTTAATTATACAATGCAGCAGGAATTCTGTACAGGCTAATCTTGCTGTATTTAAAGCTTTTTTAGCAAAAAATGCTAGAATATAAATCAAGCTAATTTCTGGAATAAAAAAATCTTCTAATGACAATAATAATTAAATATACCATGTAAAAAAAGTATTTTTACAATGTAATAATTAGAGAATACTGAAGCTAAATATTTGTTATAACGCCTATATACAAAATTAAATTTTTCAAATTGTAGAAAAATATCAGAAAGGAAAATGTATAGTGAAATATTACTTCATCATTATACAGGTAAAATAAATGCGTATACCTACACATATTGGAATAATTCCGGATGGAAATAGGAGATGGGCAGCTTCAAATGGAATGAGCAAAGAAAAGGGATATGCTACCGGACTTGAGCCCGGACTAGCTGTTTTCAAGCTATGTGAGCAAATTGGTGTAAAGGAAATAACTTATTATGGCTTTACTATTGACAATAATAAACGCCCTATAACACAAAGGCAAGCCTTCACTGAGGCATGCGTAAATTCTGTTAAAATGCTTTCAAATGAAAACGCTTCGTTATTAGTGGTAGGAAATAGTGAATCACGAATGTTTCCTAGTGAGTTAAATAGCTATACTACTAGGAGAGTGTTTGGTAATGGAGGAATAAAGGTTAATTTCCTTGTTAACTATGGTTGGGAATGGGATTTAGGTCAATTAGCAGCAGTCGAGTCTAAAACAAAAAGAGCAAATATAATCAAACGCATGAAGTCTTCAGATATTTCGAGAATTGATTTGATTATACGTTGGGGTGGCAGAAGGCGATTGAGCGGCTTTTTGCCAGTGCAATCTATATATGCAGATTTTTATGTAGTAGACGATTATTGGCCAGATTTTCAACCAAGTCATTTCTACTCAGCCTTAGAATGGTATGGTAGACAAGATATTACTCTTGGTGGATAAAACAGCGTAATCTTAAATAGTACTCATGTGCAGTATATATCTATGGCTTGCTTCCGAAATTTATACTGAAGATATATATTGCACTCGCGTACTATTTTTGCATTAAGTCATCGGTATACAGGAACTTTATTTTGCAACAGTCTCACAGTAACAACTTAAATTCTACAGTTCTTACCACCCCATCATATTATGCTTGACAGCTACAAAGGAGTGTTTACGTTCAAAAGATATAGAAATTCCTTTTTCATGGTATTTGATTTCAAAAATCTCTTTCGTTGGAGTTCTATTATACAGAACTACAAACCTGAAAGTATCTTCCTTTATCCATGCCCCTGCACAAGAAATATCATTATATCGCAGAAATTCTTTTTTATCCTCTTTATTAATACCTATTTGATTGTCAATCCATATTTGAAAACCAATTTCTGCCGTATAGCTCTCTTCTCCTAGTATTAATGTAACTTTGTTTGTATCTGCAAAATCAAAAACTATCTTTGTAAGTTTAACCGGATTTTCGGATACTTCATATTCTCTTCTTGAAACCTTATCAGCTATTGGTGACGTAGCTTCTCCAGTCGGGGTTGGATATATTAAGCCGGACATTTTCTCTTCCAAGGCTATCTGACTTTCTTTATCTTCCGGAACATTATCCTTCATTGCAGGTAACAGTATCTCCCAAATATTATCTAAAACAGTTTGAGTATCATCGATACCTGACTGAATAGCTAAAACTGCATCTTGTTCGGGCATTACAATACAAAATTGTCCAAAAGCACCATCTCCGCGGTAAACACCCTCTGGCTGACAACGCCAGAATTGATAACCATACCCTTGAATCCAGTCGTTTGGCCATTGGTCAGCAGTATCTGGATCAGACAGAGATTCAATAACCTTTGATGACGCTTTTTTAATCCATTCAGAATTTAAAAGCTGCTTTCCTTCCCACACTCCATTGTTTAATAAAAACGTACCAAATTTAGCAACATCCTCTGTTTTAGTATTCAGACCAAATCCACCTGTGCTTATGCCTTTTGGGCATACATCCCACCAGATATCAGAAATACCCAGAGGCTCAAATAGTCTAGGTTGTAAATAATCAAATATAGTTATCCCTGTAATTTTTTGAAGGATAGCTGATAGCATGTATGTTGCTGGAGTATTATAAACGAATATACTTCCAGGTTCACAATCAACATATGAGGTCAAAAATAAATATACCCAATCCTGACCTCCCATTACATCTGGCTCTACAGAATGCCCGGTGCACATATTCAGTAAATGCTTAATCTTCATTTTCTTCATGTTTTCACATGGTGGGCATGGCAATCTGTCTTCAAAATAATATACTACATAATCTTCAACAGTGAGCAAACCTTCCTGAACAGCAAATCCAATCGCTATTGAAGTAACGCTTTTACTTAAGGAATAAAGCTCATGATTATATGTAGGTTTGAACGGATTCCACCAGCCTTCGGCCACAACCTTGTTATGACGCATCAGCATAAAGGAATGAATAGAGAGCTGCTTCTCTTCCAATGCATTAATAAAACTTAAAATAGCCTTTGGGTCTACTCCCATTTCGGAAGGTTTTGCACGTAGTAGCTTCTTGTTTTGCATAAACAATCTCCTTCACATAAATTTAATAATCTCATGTTATATTCCTGATAAAAATATCTTATCTCCTTTTCGTTTCCCTAAAAAACCTTATGTAGCGGATATTCAATGTTATTAATTATTGTTTCCTTAAATTCTCCCACCTCTCCCAAATAATCAAAGCTATAGCCCCCACCAAATAGCAGAGAATATCTTTTATATCAAAGGAAGTCCCAATAATTGTGGCAGCAAATTTATTATCACGAAGGTTTAGTATCTCTATGATTCGAAAATATTGTGCCACTTCAACAACAAAAGCAAAAAAGAATATGTATACAGGCAAGTACTTTATTGGATTTTTAATAAAGACTCTTATCAATGTGTACAATAAAATTACCACCAAAAAATCACCAATATACGGCCTAATAATATTGTCATGTACAAATAAAGCAATTATAACTTCAATTATCAATAAACACACAAAAGCAATCAAATATTTCTTATTTATTTTCACAAATAAGTCTCCTTTACAACTTCTCTTAAAGTCAATTACTATTGGCTAAATATCCGATGGTATTAGACAAGTACTCTGTATATTGTAACACTTTTGATTGTTACTACACCATTATTTTATAAGTCAAATACACATAATGTTTGACAAAAGCTATCATTAATATAATTTACCCAATTTTCTCAGCAGAAAATCGTAGATAAAAAAATTAAAAAATAAACATTTTCAATTAATATTTTTTATAGTATAATATCTAATGTTTTGTATTAATTACTTTTATTGTAATATATGTATATAAACAACTATTATACAGAAAAATATTATTATATACCAATGTTTTTATGCTTATGTACATCTATATATTGGCGAAGTTTATTAAAATAACTTAACTACCTCAGATGGAATTGTAGGTGTAGGAAACTTTTTATGTAGGAAAGTTAAGTAAATAAATATATTATTTCGGAGGCTAGCTTTGAAATTTACTAAAAAACTATTAATATTCCTTGCATTATTTTATATTTCAACACAGTTAATACTATATTTTTTGATGCCATCAAATTACATATATAACAACCGCTTAAATTATGACGTATTTAAAGATAATGTCTATTCAATTGACGCCACAGTTAAGGCAATAAAGTCTACAATTGAGAAGGACAAGCTGGAAAACTACATTATTTTTGTGGGAGACTCTGTGGGATATGGCACTCCATGTCCTCCTGATAAGACCATTAGCGCATATATGAATGAAATCGCCAAAAGAGAGCACAGTAAAATGAGGGTTTTTAATATTGGTATCCCCTCGACAATGTTGGGTGATTTTTATACAGTTATTAAGCTTTTGAACAACTACGAAATATCTACTCAAAATCTTATATTAGATTTCAGTTACTGGGAGCTAAGTGCCAAAGGTCCAACCTACTGGTTCAAACATTACCTAAAAGATTTAGATTATGAAAGCTATCAGGATATGGTTAATGGCGGTCACATAAAAGAAGAATCTCAATGGAATAATATAAAGTCAGAGCTTTACCATTTTGCTAATAAAAACATAGCTATGATAGGTTATAGTGGCTTTATTACAAACAAAATAAAAACTGAAACCAACACACTTTTGGGTCAGGATTCAGCAACTCTTAGAGTTTGGAGTCAAAAACCAAGCCTTAAAAAGACTATTGAGATTCCTGAAAACAGATGGTATTTTTCTGATAAACCTTTCAATTTAGGAGAAAGCAGTCCCCAGATTTATTTTCTAAACAAAATTGCAGAAGTTCAAAAAGACAAAAACACTATATATTTTATGAATGCCATGAATGATGAATTGTTGGCAGGTGCTACAGAAAAAGAGGGCTTTAAGAATAATGTCAAAGGAATTCGTAAATGCTTTGAAGAAAGAGGTCTGAATTTTATAGATTACAACAAAAAGGTTAATTACGATTATTTTTCAGATCATGTACACCTTCTACCAGTTGGTTATGAATTTTTAGCTGAAGATCTTTGGATACGAATACAAAAGGAGATTTAAAATATGCTTTTTAATTCTATTGAATTTTTAATATTTTTCCCTGTGGTTACTATACTGTACTTTTTACTTCCACATAAAACAAGATGGTTTCTTCTGCTTGTATCCAGCTGTCTTTTCTATATGGCTTTTGTTCCAAAATACATATTAATACTGGGCTTTACTATTGTTATTGACTATTTTGCAGGTATACTAATTGATAAAATGAAGGGAAATAACAAGCGAATTTTTCTTATAATCAGTATTCTTGCCAATGTAGGTATTTTATTTGTATTTAAGTACTTTAACTTTTTTAACGAAAATGTTACTCGCATAGCAAATTTATTAAATTGGAATTATCCCATCAGCAGTCTATCAATTATTCTTCCCATTGGACTATCCTTTCACACCTTCCAGAGCATGAGCTATATTATTGAGGTGTATCGCGGAAAACATCAGCCAGAAAAGCATTTCGGTATATATGCTCTATATGTAATGTATTATCCTCAACTTGTTGCAGGTCCAATTGAACGTCCCCAGAACATGCTGTGGCAGTTTCATACCCAACATAAATTTGATAGCAAGAGAACAATTGATGGCCTAAAACTGATGGCTTGGGGCTTTTTCAAAAAATTAGTTATTGCAGATAATCTTGCTCTTGTAGTAAATGCTGCATATAAATCACCTGATGCTATAAGCGGATTGTCTCTAGTTTTGGCAACTTACTTTTTTGCATTTCAGATTTACTGTGACTTTTCTGGCTATACTGACATTGCAAGAGGTGCGTCTAGAATTATGGGTATTGAGCTAATGAAAAATTTCAATCTTCCCTACTTTTCAAAATCAATATCAGAATTTTGGAGGCGCTGGCACATTTCACTGTCAAGCTGGTTTACTGACTATGTTTATATTTCTTTGGGTGGAAACAGATGTGCCAAGTGGAAATGGCACAGAAATCTAATGATAGTTTTCTTGCTGAGCGGACTGTGGCACGGAGCCGCATGGACT
>JAEWZA010000362.1 GCA_023395575.1 Bacillota bacterium | reverse complement strand
GGTTCAAACCTTTCCTCCACTCATCTACAACCCTCGTTCCGTTCTTCAATCAAAAACAAAATGCATTGGTGAGATAACTTCTATCTTCTAAAACAACGCATTTTATTTTTAATAATAATTTTTTATTTATGCAAAATTATTGACAAATCACACATTCCAAGGTATTATATAAAAATTTGATGCATTGACGTCAAATGGACGGTTTGGAAAAAGGAGGAAAGATGACGTTATGTATCACGAAATTGAAGACAAAGAATTTCTCCATAAAATGAGGCAACTCTGTGGAGGGATGATGCAAGAATTGTGTAAAGATTTAAAATATAATTATGGCATTGGTGCGGTGCCTGTTCTTATAGGTAGCGGTGCCAAAAACTTAATCCTTCAAAATGCAAATGATTAATTAAGATATACATTATTATTATCGTACAATATAGTCTAAAATTTTACTACCTTTTTACATTTTTGTGTTATTATAAGCAATTTAACTCCTTATAACAAAACTTATGCAGTTTTTCTAAAGATAAATATTGATATGTTAAATCTGACCAAAAGTAACGTACCATGAGGAGCGAATAGGCGTAACATTAGCTAACATGTAGAACTTAATAAATTTATATTTCTTGCTTTTTGCGCTTGAAATTAATAAAAAACAGTATTAATGAAACAAGTAATACTCCTAAGATAAATAAAATTGAAATGTGCCAGCTTATTTCACTTCCATTCCAGTCCAAAATCACTGCAAAATCAAGAGTGTAACTTTCGCGGGCAGAAGCAGGAGCATTATTAAAGCACAAATCCATTGATTCCTGCATAAGTACACGCCTGAATAGTGAAGCTATATGACCGAAGGGCAGGAACTTTAATATACTTTGAATGTTTTCAGGTAATGCCCCCATAGGTACATAAAGCCCATTTAAAAATCCTATTGTTGTTCCAATTATCAGACTGGCAGATGAATATGCGCTGATTGTTGAAAAAAAGGACACCATAAACCCCATTAATGCAGCACTCATCATAGCAGACAGACAAATTAGTCCAAGACATTTTAAAATCATTTCAATACTAAAGAAATATCCGGTGTCAAAATATATGTACCCCCCATAAACTACAAAGGACATTACACTTATGATTGTTCCAACTGTAAATGATGATATTACACATGAAACTGGATAGATCATTGTTGAAAGTGGAGAGCTTTTAAAGTCCATAACAATTCTGCTATATCGGTCATTTACCATTGTTCCTAATGCACCTAATGTACTTGTAAGTGTAGTAATGGACAAAAATCCTGCTAAAATCCAGCTATTTATAAGATAGGACAGAGTGTCTCCGTTAAGTACACCATTTGTTTGCTGATTTACAGAATCCACCTGCAGCTTTGCTAAAAACAAAGCATATAACACTATCACTATCAGAACTGCCAGCATAGAAAAAAATACTGACGTCCTGTCTCTGAAGTAAAGTTTACAATTTCGATAAATTAGTTTTCTTAACATTCAGCTTCCTCCTGACTTTGTCCTATCGCTTTTAAGAATACATCATCCATATTACCGTGTATCATTTCAAAAGAGGTAATAGAATCCCTTAAATCAGCTAATATGTTTATTGCACTTTCAGCAGTCTTGATAATAACCAAAACTACGTTCTTGTCTATTTTGTGAGGTATCCTTTTTTCAATTAAATATCGTACAACAACATTCCCTGCATCATAAATTTTGAGTAAGTCATTGGTGTACTTTTCCTTCAAGTCATTTGGAGTACCTTCAGCGACAATTTGTCCTTGATTTATAATTGTAATTTTATCCGCATTTGCAGCTTCTTCCATGTAATGTGTTGTCAGAAAAACCGTCATCCCTATATGCTTTTGCATTTCTCCAATTGTATTCCAAATGGACTTCCTTGTTTTAGGATCCAAACCTGTTGTAGGCTCATCTAAAAATAATATCTTTGGCTGATTTATCAATGCCCTTGCAATATCCGCTCTTCTTTTTTGTCCTCCGGAAAGCTTGCCATACCTACGGTCTATAAATTCGCCACATTCTGTTATTTTAGAAGCCTCTTTTATCCTCTTCTTTAATTCAGAGCCGCTCAACCCGTAAAATGAGCCTCTAATAGACAGATTCTCTCTTACGGTAAGTAAATTATCTAAAACACTATTTTGGAACACAACACCGATATCTTTGCGGATTTTTTGATCATCCTTTCCAAGTTCCCAATCATTAATCACAACGCTACCGGAATTCTTTGTTATTAATGTAGATAAAATATCTATAGTGGTGGATTTACCAGCCCCATTTGTACCTAAGAAAGCAAACAAAGTTCCTCTTTCAACTTCAAACGATATATTCTTTACAGCCTCAACTGGTCCGTAATTTTTCATCAAATTACTGACCTTGATAATTTTTCCCAAGATTAGCACCACCTTTTATTTACTTTTTAATGTTATGGAGTTTATAATATTTTCTGACTCACTAGTAAATATCCAAAATATTTGGTAATCAATCTAACCAAGTATATTTATTTCTTAGAATAATAAAATTCCAAGCTATATTCAAACCTACAATTGTGCTTCCTCGAACTCAGGATCCCGGATACGACCAACAATAATTATTGCTACCACAAAAATAGCAAATGTAAACACAAATGGCAAGCGGCGGTCAATACTTGATAACCATCCAGCTAAATATCCAAATGGTGAGGCAAAAGCAATGGTAAAGGACATAATCAAAGCATTGATACGTGCTCGTTCTGCTGGATTAATGGTTAGCTGAAGCAAGGCATCTTTACGAGGTATTACAAGTACACTGGCTACTGCCCCAACAAAGACATATATAATAATAAGCAGGATATTACCGATTGGAGTCAGTATCAGAAGAATAGAGCACGCAGCATATAAAACCAATCCAATCCACATAGGTATCCGGAATTTTACAGAATCTAAGCGGTGCTGAATTCCAATCATGAAAATCAACATCACTGCTGCATTCAAAATTGGAAAAAAAGCCAGATAGCGATCTGCTATACCTAGCCTTTGTGTTACATACAAGCTAAAGAAGTTAGTGCTAACAAGATTCGTTATGTGTAATATCACAGAGACAATAACCACTTTCATAATCTCTTTATTCTTTAGCACTTTTGGTATTAGAACCCTGTATTCATATATCATCTGTAAAACAGAGGTATTTTTCGTCTCTGCCATTCGAATCTTTCCTTGCCGAGTTTCATCACAATATCGGAAAGTGATAATCGACTTAATCAGCATGTTCATAGCAAAAACCAAATATAAAACCCGGATTACTGGAACTACGGAAAATGTATTTATCAACATGCCCGATATTGGTGCAAAAAAGATTGCAACTAAGCCTCCAATGTTTGCCCAGGTATATACTCCTACTAAATCCTTTGGATCTGCATCTTCAATCAGTAAGCAAAACCATGCTGTTTGGTTAATCTGTTCAAAGCTGTTAAACAAAACCGCAATTAGAAAGAGCCAAAAGTTATCAGAAATAGCCCATATCAAGCAAGCAACACCCCAGCCAAAGAAATCGCCCAGCATGGTTGTAACTTTTCGCCCCAACTTATCGGTGATTATACCACCAAAGAAGGAAAAAAACACCTGAACAAACATAGCAATGGACAGAATTAGTCCAATTTCAACGTCTGTTATTCCCTGCGTGTACATATATAGCGTGGCAAAAGGTGCGATTAAGTTATACGGAATCCCCCAGAGAGGCTCCATCAAAATGAGAGTTCTTGGATTTCCTTTGTTATTTTTCAGCAATTTAATCAGTGGATGCGTCCACAGAGTTTTTATTTTTTGTACAATATTCACTAGTTCTCCATTCCTGTATCTATAATTCTGTCAGGCACCATTGTGCCCTTCTTTTGACACAGTTCATAATTCTATTTTGATTAGCAAATAGACATTTTGTAGCTTTAATCTTAACAAAAACAATTAAGTTAGTACAGTGTTATTATTAATTTTTCTGGCATGTTCTTATAGATTCCCGTTAAGCTTTTTGAGTAACTGTCCTTCCATCATACTTTAAATTAAAGCTTAAAGCTCAAGCTATACTTGTCATTATAAAGATAGCCTGAGCTTTTTTAATTCGGGTTTTATATCAACTTTACATTGATAAGTTTAACACCTGCAATTTTCAACTAGGAAAGTTGAGTTATACAAATTAAAAAAACTGCGACAATTTTTCTGTAACCCTTTCTAGTATAAAGTAATCGAAGATTACGGGTAATTAAATGTAAGTCCAAACCACAAAAAAAGCAAGCGATATGAAAATATCGGTTGCTTTTTTAAATGTAGATTTCGTATTTAAATTAACCGCAATCCCAATTATATAGTACTTTTGTGAAGTCAAGTCTTTCTAAGTCTTCAGTCCGTATAAAGAAATTCGCTACTCCGCAATCACCCCACATAAGACCCAATTCATCATCAGTATCAATTTGGAGTAATAACGTTTCATAATCATTATAAGTGTTATTGTCTCTTGAATCATATTGTGTAAAATAAGCATATCCACCAACTTTATGACCATCACTTGAATATTCTTTTTCATACCAATCGTATTCTTTTTCATCAAACATATTATAGGCTGCTTCATTAAATATTTTATCAAACTGAAAATCATTACTTGCAACAGGTGCATGCTCAATACTAAAATGTAATCTACCTTCTGATGTTATCGGAAAATAATCTTCTGCTGAAACATTAATGAAACTAAAATCTGTAATTATTTCCGAATTATATTTTACTACTTCTGGTACATAAATAACCTTGAAATTCTCTTGGCTAGTCTGATTATCAAAATTTACACCATAGACATCATCGCTTGCAGATATATAAAACTGTAGAATACCTTTTGAAGGAAATCGTTCTATGTTAGGTAATTCCTCAAAATTAATCTGTGCTAACAATCTCATTGCATTCCCTTGTATACTTTAGGATATGCATAGCCTATAGGTAAATATGGTGTTCCTCCAAACTTACTTTCCCATGCATGTGTTTTTCCCTTTTTTGTAGTAATTTTAACAAAAGGCTTAACTGACTTCTCCAATTTGTCTCTATGCTTTTCAAGTTCATTTGTTAGATTTAGTCTATAACTATTTTCCAATGATACCATCTCCTTTTTACGAAATCGCATTTAGCACTACCAAGAAATGTTATTAATAACGCTATGCTCATTTATTTTCTTGGCAATCCTTTTTTTAGATTATCTAACGCTTCTTTTGGATTTTTCCTAAGTGATATTAAATAATTAAATGCACCTATAGGATTTAAATATGTAGTTTCAGCTATTTTGTTAGCCGAGTACCCCTCAACTTCTACACATTTTCCTTCTTCAACATAATTTCCCGTACTAATCCAATATAAACATTCTCTACATATATCCTCGTAACCTATTAGTTTGTTAACGGCTTTCTCTAATCTTTCATTTTTCAAGCCAAAATTAGTTGCTATATATTCTTCAATTTTTTCCCTTTCTCCATCATTAGCAAACTTAATTATAAGGAAACCATATTTATCAAAATGGTACTGGTTTTCATACATTAGTTCTCCCCACATACCTAATGGGTTTTCTTCGCTTTCCATTTCTTTTATTAATAGCAATTTATCTTTAAACAGTAGTACAGCTTCAGATATTCGTTTGCTCAAATAATCAAATCTGCAAGAAAAGGTTGCCCTTCCTGCTAGTTCTTCTCTTCTCATTGTAGCCAAGACAATAAAAGCCTTATATATACCTTTTCCGCTTTTATAGGCTAACCAATTAATAAGTGTTTCTTCAATCTCCCTATATATTGCCAGTGTAGGATTTTCTTTATGGTACCTATATATGACATGTAATG
>JAEWZA010000303.1 GCA_023395575.1 Bacillota bacterium | reverse complement strand
GCGACAGCTATCGTTTCAAACAAACACTGGCCAAGCAAAATTCAAGCGACTAATTTGTATGTCAAGGTGGCCTAAAATTTGACCAGCAAGTGGCCTAATTTTTATTTGACATTAACAAATATATTCACCTTATCAAAACTTCTTTTTTCGTATATTAGTATTGGTATCATTGCAATACTTTTATTAACAAATTTGATATTGTGGCTTTCACGAACTATAGTCAGACATTAGATGTTATTTTTGTAATTTTTATATAATCCTAAATTAACCCGATATACGAATATAATTAAATAATTTTCATATGATTTATGATTTTTGAGCGCACTTTAACAGGCCAATTAAAGTTTGTAGAATTTTCTAGGATATCTTTAATTCATGAAGCTCTCTACCACATCTATCATTCTGAATTTTTGAATGCAATTTATTTATGTTATAGCCTATACATAACAAGATAAATTCAGTTTTTACACTTGTTTTCCTCATGTTAAAAATCGGCTGAAGTTGTATTCACTTTTTAGAACTCCAAAGGCTTGCTGATTTTCTATAAGTTGTTCCTACCATTTTTAACTGCTTTCCATTATGGCAGGTGTACTCATCTTTTTCTTCATCATACTGCATATTTTCACGTTTACTAATATCTTTTTTTAAGCTTTTCTTCTTCTATATCTCGTATGTTTGCGGCTTTATGTAGCTTGTCTGCTGCTTTTCTTCCTAGTATAGATAGCTTTCTTCGCTCTCATAGCCAGAGTCTGAAATTACGTTTTCGTAACACCTGCCTAAGTTTGATTCCATATTTTTTTAGAAAGGGAATTAACATTTCCAAATTAAAAGGTAAAACTAATTGTGATATATTCATAAATTCGGTATAATTTTTGTGTTGGATTAATGTGGCCCACCTTCGCCAATTAAGGGGTCCCTGTAAGTCATTGACTTGTGGGGATAAGGAGAAGCGATGCAGCGGTACTTAAAATCCATATATGTTTATGATTTAATGGATTTTAAGTGGAGCGGAATCTGCTTCGACGCGGTGCCGTGCTCCTACACTCACCTATAAATGTGCATTCAGCACATTTTCTTCACGGTTCGCGCCCTTTCGGGTTCAATTCCGAGTATATTTACATGCAAAAAAACTCCGATTATCACGGAGTTTTTTATCTGGAGCTGGCGGACGGAATTGAACCCCCGACCTGCTGATTACAAGTCAGCTGCTCTACCTGCTGAGCTACACCAGCATATTTAACTGTGTTTCACTGCTATAGCAGATGATTTATTGTGTCAAAGAGAAGATAATTGGCTCTTGACACTTTGATAGTATACCAGCAGAATTATTATGTGTCAACACATTTTATTAAGAAAATTTGTCCAGTTTACTTGCCATCAAAAGGCAACAGAAAATGGCTGTCTATGAGGTGTTAAAATGATTATTGTACTAAACACCTTAGTTATTATGCTTAAAGCAAACTGTTAAATTACATATTACTTAAACCTTATTTCCATTAACCAATTATCCTTACACTCACCATCATGCAACTCATTCGTAGGCAATAGTTTCACTTTCACAAATCCACATTTTTCATAGCATCTGACTGCCCGTCCATTCCAAGTTTGAGGATCAATTATAACTCTATTAGCGCACTTCTCATTTTTCAGATATTCTAAAAGAGCCTTTAGTATTTTAGTGCCAATACCTTTATTCCAATAATTTGTTTCACCAATAAATAAATCAATACCATAAATCAGCTCCTCAGCTTGATATCCATAGCCCTCTTTATCCTTTTCTGGTATCTCATAATATTGAATATATCCAATATCATTATTATCATGCTGGATAAAACAGGGTATAACATTACTTTCTTTAAGAACTCTGGGTTTGAATTTTGCGACAACTTTATCAAAGTCTAATGGGTTATTCCTATCCTCATAATAATCTAACACATTTGGGTCAGAAAGCCATTTTGCCATTGCACTATAATCCTCAGTACAGTCCTTCATTAACCTAATTGAAATATCTTCATATTTAATCATTTATTTCACCCCATACAAATAAAATTCAACTTTTTGAAACCACTTTTTGTCTAACTCCTAGTAAAAGGTGAGTGAAAAACTGAGCTACAACACCATACTATTAATATCATTTCTTAGAGTATACAAAGTATAGAAGGGAAGGTATCTGGTCTATGGCAAACTTCTAAAGTAAATATGATTTCCGTCGGGATCGCAAAAATGCATATTCTTTGCTCCCCACGGCTGTAGCTTTGGAGCATCAATAATATGTATTCCTAGGTTCAATAACCTTTTGTATTCTTCATCAACATCGTCAACGGTAAAGGCTATACTGATATTTTCATTTTGGTTATTTTTTTGTTTTCCGTTATCGTACACCGTCAGGGTAGTACCTTCGCTTATTATGAACTGGTGTACTGTATCCTTACAATCTGAAGGTATACTTAAAATCTCCCTATAGAAATTGGAAATCTTTACTACGTCATTTGTTTCTATGCAAACCTCTCCCAGTCTCATTTCGATTTTCCCTCCGATTAATTATGTCTGATAGTACTCAATCATTAACTAATTTTACCATACCAAGCAGAGAAGCTAAATATCATGTTTCATAAACAAGAAAAAAACAAAAACTGACTTGCTAAACACAAGTCAGTTTTTGTTCGCTGAATCCATCAGCACTATGGTGGGAACTATAGGGCTCGAACCTATGACCCTCTGCTTGTAAGGCAGATGCTCTCCCAGCTGAGCTAAGCTCCCA
>JAEWZA010000193.1 GCA_023395575.1 Bacillota bacterium | reverse complement strand
CCTGAAAATAATACCTTGCGGTTCTCTTTAAGGAAATCTTCAGCTCTTTTATATGTTTCTCCAACTTTACTCTGAACATATTTTGAGCCACAGAATGTTTGCAATTGTTCCTTAGTTTCCACATAGCTGTGCAATGCAGTTAAATCTTTATCAAGACCAACACCAAACACAACACCACCATCATTAATTACCTGTTCTGCAATTAGTGTAAATATACCGCCAGAAGAACTCTCTAAGCGAATATGTTCATTTTTATTGTAACAGGCATATGCTCGAGGTTCATTATCTACTTTTATGTTTTTAAGCACCGGACATACCTTTTCACAAAGTCCGCAATCAATACATTTATCTAAGTATACTTTAGGGTACAAAAAGCCTTCATTATCTGCCTCCATTGTAATACATTGCTTGGGGCAGATATTTGAACAGGCATGACAACCAGTGCAATTATGCTTTTCTGTAATTTTAATCATTACTACTCCTCTTTTATAGTTCACACAATTTTAATTCCAAGAATTGAAGCTAAACAACTAGCTTGATAACTATTTACCCTCATTCCCTTCAAGCTTTGTAAATCTATATTGATACCTTCTATATTACAATTACTAAAGTCTACATCATTCAAATTCGTTTTTATAAAGTCGCAGCTATTGAAATTAACTTCTTCAAGCTCTATATTTTTAGTGTTATTTTCCATTAATCTGCCTTCACTAAAATCTGAATTCTTCACTTTAATGTTACGAATTTTACTACCATTAATATTTATATATCTTCCATTAACCTTGTAAAATAATATACTTTCCAAAAAACATTCATCAAAAACAGTTCCCATTAATTTGCAATTAATGAATTCACATCTTTTCAGTGAAGTCTTATTGAAGAAAAAGTTTGACAAATCACATCTCTCAAAAATACAATCCCAAATTATCAATTTTTCTGATTTTATTAGTTTGAAGTCAATTCCAATAAAATGACAACAATCAAATTCTGCATCCTCAATTTGAATTTCCTTTTCAAGTTTTTCAACAAACTTTTTATTTGTAAATTGATTAGTCAAAGCACATTCTTCAATAGTTGCTTCATTTGTTTCTTTGATTTTAGGTCTATCCAATTTCATAAATATGCCCATGCCAACATTTCTCAAATAATATCAAGGAAATGGATTAGGCTCGGTATCTCCTTTTCTATTTTCAAATTACTTTAACCCTTATCACCATAATTACATTTTAGATTTATGTGACCTTACAGCTTCGGTAAAAAAACTCGACCCAAATAAAATCAATATTGGTATAACAGGCATATGATATCTTGCCTGCACTTCAAGGATTGTATAGGATACTAGTATTCCACCAAATATCATCAATAAGACAAGTGCATCATAACGTTTCTCCCTAAGAGTATAGAAGCATGCACATAAGGCCATTAATATGACCAAAGTATAGAAGAACTGAGCTATACCATAAAAAGCTCTTGGATGGGATTTAATTATTCTTTCAGCTTGGGAGTTTTGAGCTGCAACTATACTCCAATAGTACCCGTAATTTTCATTTCCCCAAAGAATCTGATATTTCTTCTTTACTAAACTCCATAGCTGCTTGGGGTCGCCCTTCAATCTCCCTATGGCTATTTGCTTTGCCTCTTTATGAACTTTATCCAATTCATAATTATTCTTTTCAATTATTCCAAAATCCTCTTTATTAAAGGTTCCATTGGATTTTGCATTAGTTCCTATCATCAGGTTGAATCCGCTGTTTGATTTTGTTATGTCAACTCCTGTAGCTATTTGGATAGGTATATTTACTAAATTTATTAATCCAAAATAACAGATGACTACCAACACAATCGATTTGAGCTTCAAGCCTACGCTATTAATTGAATTTGCCCGGTATTGCTTATATAGTAATACAAATACTGCAAATACAGGCAGCAAAAGCATTGCCATAGGTCTTACCAATTGTGCACAGGCTGTAAGTACACCAATTCCAATTAAAATCAAATTGCCATTTACCACTTCATAATTTTTATAGGTATACTTCTTTATAAATCTTAAAATCAGCAGTACTGACGCCATAAACAATAACAGGAACAAATGCTCAGAAGCAATTACAGAGGTATACATTATTTGAGCCGGCCAAAGTGCAATCATCAGTGCAGCTACTCTGCCCGCCTTTTCTCCGTAAAGCATTTTCCCACCCACATAAAGTAATACAACAAGAATTACAGAGACAGCTACATTAAACAATTTAGCAACCATAAAGCCTGTACCAAAAAAATAGTATAAACCAGCCAAAACCATACCAAAGCCTATTTTAAAAGGAAAAACAGCATAAAAATCAACAAAACCTTTGAAGTCACCTTGACTTGCATTTATTCCATAGTTATGCAAATGCAGAAAATCTGAAAAGGGCTGAGTTTGCACAACATACACCCATATAAATCTTGGAACTATTGCAATAATTATAAGCAATGTAATAAAAATCTTAGTATTTAGCATAGTAACTATATTAGTTTTATACGTTATAAATATAGCTACTATAGATAAAAGCACATATGCATAACCCATATATGAAGGCATTTTAACCACAGATGGGCCTAAATTTCGTATAACACATATGCTAATTAGTATTAGCAGCGCAGCAGCACCCCAAACTATCGCATAAAAAATAATATCTTTAAATTTTAGCTTATTCAATTTATTAGTTCCTTTCAAATTTTATTAAGTAGATAAGGCTTGGCTAAACTCACCTATAGAATATATTAACATATATATATTAATCATTGAATTTGATTTTTAAAATTACATATGATATTCTAAGAAAAAGTTTGCGCCAGATAATACACTTATTATTTTTGCAAATTGAAGTTATGAGATACCTCGAATATAGGCATTTACTTATCCAGAATTCCTGGTGTACACATGTGAATCCAGAATTATCATTGCTTTTATAATTTCCCTGAATATTTAATTTCCTATATTCTAAAATATTTATATATAAAGGTAGAATAAAATGCATAAAGAAAGTATTTATAAATGCTATGAACCAGCGGTAACACCTCAAAATGTAAATGAAGATAAGAAATATTGGTTCGCCTTTTGTGAAAATAAAATGCTTATGAAGGTTGAAAACAACAACTACAGTATTCCTTATTTGAACAATTTGCAGCAGATTAACATTTCACCTGTCAGAACCCAGTATCTTGGGCTTCTCAAAGGCTCTCCCTGTTATTCTGCAGAAATTGCCTCAGAAGAAAACATTCCTGTTGGAATGGAATTTATATCATTGAGAACATTATTTGAATTAATAGACATGGACTTATTTCTTTTGGCGGGTAAAGCATCTCAGATAGTACTTTGGGATCAATCCAACCAGTTTTGCGGCAGATGTGGCTGTCCTAAAGAGGAACCACCTGACGAAAGAGCAAAAAAATGTCCCAAATGCGGTTTAATCAGCTATCCTCAAATTTGCCCAGCTGTAATAACAGCAGTTTTTAGAGATGGCAAGATACTTTTGGCACATGCCAAAGCTTTCAAAAATGACATACACGGACTTATTTCAGGCTTCCTAGAACCTGGCGAAACCCTAGAGGAATGTGTCCAAAGAGAGCTTATGGAGGAAGTGGGCATCAAGGTAAAAAACATAAAATATTTCGGAAGCCAGCCCTGGCCGTATCCAAACTCTTTAATGGTAGGCTTCACAGCCGAGTATGAAAGCGGTGAGATTTCCGTTGACGGTACTGAAATCGAAAAAGCTGATTGGTTTAGCCCTGACAAGCTTCCTGAGCTGCCTTCACAGGTAAGTATAGCAAGACAAATAATTGACTGGTATATTCAGAAAGGATAATAACGCCTAGATTCAAATTGAAATTTTTCGATTGTAGAAAAATTTCATTACATCACCGGCGTGTAAGCAAGGAGGTAGATCTTCTCACCGTCTGAAAACCAAAGCGATACCCGCCAGTGGGGGACATTTTCTTGCCTCGTTATAATTTATTAAGGAGACAGACTCTGAATTTCCTTTGTCCGTCTCCTTATTCTTGATATTTTGCTTATTTAGCATCCTTATCAGCTCTAACCTTCAAAGCCTCTACTCTTTCCTTTAATGCTTTCACTACCAAATCCTCGGATATATTTTCCTTTATAAACTGTACCTTGTTTCTAGCATTAGTTTTACCATCTTTTATCAGCATATCTCCCTGATAAGGATTTATAGGATCGCAAGGAACATTTTCGCTTTCATAGCTCACTAAAAAAAATAAATACCTTTCTCCAGCTTGATAGTATACAGTCCCATACATATTATGTTCATCATATTCTACCTCTTTATATGAACCTCCAAATTGTTTTATTTTAATTATGTCACCAGGCAGATACTTTCCTTTTATTACTTTACTTACCTTGACTTCCGAGACTGTATATATATGGCCTATTGGTTCTTTTTCCCCAGTTATCGTATTTATAGTTTCCCCTGTTACCAATTCTTTCGGTTCATTAACTTTTATAACCTCGCCTATTACTACTGTATCTACTATATCATCTGCTTCATCATAATTTTCATAAGCCATATACGAGGGTGTACCATTAGGCATTGATACGTTTACAGATATGTCGCTTAGTGAAATATTATTATTTAATACCTCAGTTGGTGTTCTGCTTATAAAAAATATTATTAGAAGAATCAGTCCCAAAAAAAGTGTACTAAGTGAATTAATTAAAGGCTTTTTATTTTTTAAGATTTTCATATTAATTTTCGTTTCCTAAATCAGTGCTCTGCTCTGATTTATTGCTATTATCATTTTTCTTATCTTTCAAATATTTTACTC
>JAEWZA010000140.1 GCA_023395575.1 Bacillota bacterium | reverse complement strand
TATTGGCAGTACAGATTCTTTCTATCGCTTATCATGAGTTAAGACACAAAATGATTGATTATAAAAAATCCCTCGCAGAAAAGGTTGAAAAGAAAAATATAGAGTTACAGAATAAATTATCCGAAATTTAGTTGAAGAATTTAGCTCAAATACCGGCTATAAATTAGTTGGTGAAAAAAATTTGTTTGGTAGTTCTTAGTGCCTATAAACTTTTTTTGTGGAAAAGTTAAGTAAATAATAAAAAACTAAAGGAGTAACTCATGTGTGATTTTGGGCAATGCTTACAATGTAACAATTTAGACTGCTTTGATGAACGAATGGATAAAATGCATGAAGAGTGCGGCGTATTCGGTGTGTATTCATTAGATGACAATGATTTAGATGTAGCAGGTATGACATATTATGGATTGTACTCGCTTCAGCATAGAGGGCAGGAAAGTGCTGGAATTGCTGTAAGTGACAAAGAAACAATCGTATATCACAAGGACATGGGCTTAGTTCCGGAAATATTTGACAAGGTTGTATTAAACCACCTGAAAGGAACCATGGCGGTTGGTCATGTTCGATATTCAACAACTGGTGCAAGCAGACGCGAAAATGCACAGCCAATAGTTGTCAGATCAAGAAACGGTCAAATTGCTCTTGCACATAATGGAAACATTGTTAATGCCGCAGCTTTAAGAGAAGAAATGGAGCAATGTGGAACTATTTTTCAAACTACAAATGATACAGAGGTTTTAATAAACCTTATAACAAAACATAGCATTTCTACAAATATACTCGAACAAGCAGTTGAAAAAATGATGCACGATGTTAATGGTTCCTACGGATTGATTTTGATGACAGCTAACAAAATGCTGGGAGTTAGAGATCCTTACGGAATAAGACCATTATGTATCGGAAAAACATCAACGTCTTATGTTATAGCATCTGAATCCTGTGCATTAGATGCTGTTAATGCTGAATTCATCAGAGATATTGAGCCTGGAGAAATTGTTGTAATTGAAAATAATGAAGTCAGGTCAATTAGACCATTTAATAATAAAGATACTAAACTATGTATATTTGAGTTTGTTTATTTTGCTAGGCCTGATAGCATAATAGATGGAGCTAGTGTTCAACAATCCAGATATGAGGCTGGAAAAAAATTGGCAATTGAGCATCCTGTGGAGGCAGATGTAGTAATTGGAGTACCTGATTCAGGACTTTCAGCTGCATTAGGCTTTTCGAGACAATCAGGTATCCCTTACGGAGAGGGTATTGTCAAAAATAGATATGTAGGAAGAACGTTTATTCAGCCAAGTCAGGGTATGAGGGAAATGGCTGTTAGAATTAAGCACAATGCCATTAAACAGACAATTCAAGGTAAGAAAGTTGTAATTATAGATGATTCTATTGTTAGAGGTACAACTACCAGACGAATAATACAGATATTAAAAAAAGCTGGTGCCAAAGAGGTACATATGAGGGTTAGTTCGCCACCTCTTAAATTCCCATGCTATTTTGGAATAGATATATCAACAAGAAAAGAACTAGTTGCAAATAAACTTTCCGTAGACGAAATAAGAGAAATGATTTGTGCCGATACACTTGGATATTTGAGCTTAGAAGGACTATTAGAAACACCAATAGGCTCAAAATGCGGATTCTGTGCGGCTTGTCTAACAGGTGATTATCCTATAGATGTTCCTGAAGAAGGGGATAAATTCAGTTGTGGCTGTTAAGCCTTGATTTAAGTTGAAAATGAATTTTAACTATTTTATATAATTTTTGGAGGATAAAAAAATGACCACTTACAGAGATGCAGGCGTTGATGTTGAAGCAGGTTACCAATCAGTAAAGCTGATGAAGGACCATGTTAAGCGCACATTCAGACCAGAGGTAATGACTGAATTAGGCGGATTTGGAGGACTTTTTAGTTTAGATAAATCAAAATATGAAGAGCCGGTTTTAGTTTCTGGTACAGATGGAGTTGGTACAAAGCTTAAAATGGCTTTCTTATTGGATAAGCATGATACAGTTGGAATAGACTGTGTTGCTATGTGTGTAAATGATGTTGTTTGCAGTGGGGCAGAGCCATTGTTCTTTTTAGATTATATGGCTGTAGGGAAAAATTAGCCTGAAAAGGTTGCTGAGATTGTAAAAGGCGTTGCAGAAGGCTGCGTTATGGCGGGATGTTCATTAATAGGTGGAGAAACTGCTGAAATGCCAGGCTTTTATCCTGTAGATGAATATGATTTAGCTGGTTTTACTGTTGGAATTGTTGATAAGAGTAAAATAATTGATGGAAAAAAAATAAAAGCTGGAGATAAGCTGATTGGTCTTGCTTCGTCTGGAATTCATAGTAATGGATATTCTTTAGTGAGAAAGCTTATCAATCCTACAGAATCAAATTTAAAAGAATATGTTGAAAAGCTTGGTTGCACATTAGGTGAGGAACTAATTAAGCCAACTAGAATATATGTAAAAACCATACTTGATTTAATTAAGAAATTTGAGATAAAAGGAATTTCCCACATAACAGGTGGTGGATTTATTGAGAATATTCCAAGAATGATTCCAGAAGGCTTAAGGGTTAACATTCAGAAGGGAACTTGGCCTGTACTTCCTATATTTGATTTACTAAAGAGTTTAGGAAATATAAGCGACGGAGATATTTACAATACTTTTAACATGGGTATTGGCATGGTTCTGGCTGTAGATGCAGACAAAGCTGATGAAATAACTGCATATTTAAAATCAGTTGGAGAAGAAGCCTTCATTATTGGTTCAATTACTGAGGGTGAAGAAGGTGTGGACTTATGCTAAATATAGGTGTTTTGGTATCAGGTGGAGGCTCAAATCTTCAGGCTATCATAGACAAAATTGAAAGCGGATATATCAAAAATGTGAAAATAGTTACTGTTGTTTCCAGCAAAGCAGGAGTATATGCACTTCAAAGGGCACAGGAACATGACATTAGTAATATATTTATATCTAGAAAGTCTTTCAACAGTATAGATGAATATGATGATGCACTG
Organism: Bacillota bacterium; assembly: GCA_023395575.1. GTDB lineage: Bacteria > Bacillota > Clostridia > Acetivibrionales > DSM-1351 > Ruminiclostridium. Next base: position 13,893 of record JAEWZA010000140.1, on the reverse strand, counting down.
ATTAAGCATTTTGATGAGCACAAGGTTGACTTGGTTGTAATGGCTGGTTTTCTTTCGATTTTAGGTGAAAGATTTAACAAACATTTTAGCAAACGAGTTATTAATATACATCCGTCATTGATTCCAGCATTTTGTGGCAAAGGTTTCTACGGAATAATTCCACATCAACATGTTATAGAGTCAGGTGTAAAGGTGACAGGTGCAACAGTGCATTTTGTTGAATTAGAGGCAGATACCGGACCAATTATACTTCAAAAGGCAGTCTATGTAGAGGATAATGATACACCTGAAATCCTTCAAAAACGTGTCATGGAGCAGGCTGAATGGGACATTCTTCCTGAGGCAATAAAGCTTTATGCTGAAAATAGATTAGTTGTTGATGGTAAGAGAGTTAAAATAGTCTAAGTTTTGGCTTGTAGTAACTATTAGCTGAGGGCAAATTAAAAGGTACATAAGTTTTTGAGTTTATATATTAAATTTTTTATAAATTGGAGGATTAGGTTATGATTAAGCGTGCATTGATAAGTGTTTCAGACAAAACAGGCATTATAGAGTTTGCTTCTGCACTAGCTACAAAGGGAGTAGAAATAATATCCACAGGAGGAACAGAAAAGGCTCTGTCAGCTGCAGGATTAAAGGTAATAAATATATCTGATGTTACAGGATTTCCAGAATGTCTTGATGGAAGAGTAAAAACTTTACATCCAAAGGTACATGCAGGAATATTAGCAATGAGAAGTAATGAAGAGCATATGAACCAGATAAAAGATTTAGGCGTAGATACTATTGACTTGGTAGTAATTAATCTCTATCCATTCAAGCAGACAATTCTTAAAGGTGATGTAGAACTGGAAGAGGCAATTGAAAACATAGATATCGGCGGTCCAACAATGATAAGAGCTGCTGCTAAAAACTATCAGGATGTTGCAGTAGTAGTTGACCCTGCTGATTATGAAAAAGTACTTGCTGAAATGAATGAAGCAGGCGATGTTAGTGCAAAAACTAAGTTTAGACTTGCATACAAGGTTTTTGAGCACACAAGCCATTATGATACATTAATAGCAAAATATTTGAGAGATACTCTTGGGGATATAGATTACCCAGAAACTCTTTCACTGACCTTTGAGAAGGCGCAGGAAATGCGTTATGGAGAAAATCCTCACCAAAGTGCTGTTTTCTATAAAGAGGTTGGAGCAAATAGAGGCTTTTTACCAAGTGCAGTTCAATTACATGGTAAAGAGTTATCCTTTAACAATATAAATGATACAAATGGAGCGCTTATGCTTCTTAAGGAATTTGAAGAGCCAACAGTAGTTGCTGTAAAACACACAAATCCATGCGGAGTTGGAAGTGCAGACAATATTTATGATGCTTACATAAGAGCTTATGAATCAGATCCTACTTCTATTTTTGGTGGAATTATTGCTGCAAATAGAGAAATTGATATAAAGACAGCAGAGGAAATAAACAAGATATTTATTGAAATAGTTATTGCACCTTCATTCTCAGACGAGGCATTTGCTGTACTTTCACAAAAGAAAAATATCAGATTGTTAAAGCTTGAAGGAATTGAAGAAAAGGCTGCAGACGATACTCTTGATATGAAAAAGGTTGCAGGCGGTCTATTAGTTCAGAAAAATGATGATGTACTATTCAATGAAGAGGATGTTAAATGTGTAACAAATGTACAGCCAACAAAAGAGCAAATGGAAGATTTGAAATTTGCAATGAAGGTTGTTAAGCATACAAAATCAAATGCTATAGTTGTTGCAAAGAATAAGAGCACATTAGGTGTTGGGCCTGGACAAACAAATAGAGTATTACCTACAAGAGTAGCTATTGAATATGCTGGAGAGAGGTCAATAGGAGCTGTTTTGGCTTCAGATGCATTCTTCCCATTCTCAGATTGTGTTGAAGTGGCAGCTGCTGCAGGTATTAAGGCAATTATCCAGCCAGGTGGCTCTATCAAGGATCAGGATTCCATTGATGCATGTAACAAGTACGGAATTGCAATGGTATTCACAGGAATGAGACATTTTAAACACTAATATAGATGGGAGTGTTGCAAAACAAACCAATACAATATGAAATGAAGTTACTGTATAAATAGTACTTCCGTACTAACTTATATCAATGGGAAGCTCGGTTAAAAGTAGTTGCTGAACCGTACTATTTCAAGCAATTACTTTGGGAGCAATCCATTGATATAAGTTGTACTCACATACTATTTATACAAAATATTCAGAAATGTATTGTATATGGTATTAGTTTAGCAACACTCTTTTTTAGTAAACAAAATTCGAATTATGGAGGTTTATATATGAAGGTATTAGTGGTTGGTGGCGGTGGAAGAGAGCATACTCTTGTATGGAAGTTATCTCAAAGCCCCAAAATTAGCGAATTGTACTGTGCTCCTGGAAACGGAGGAATATCAAAGCTTGCTACATGTGTTGATATAAAGGCAACTGATATAGATGGAATAGTTAATTATTCTAGGGAAAATAAAATTGATTTAGTTGTTGTAGCACCTGATGACCCACTTGCAGCAGGCATGGTTGACAAGCTTGAAGAAGCTGGAATAAGAGCATTTGGTCCTGTTAAGGCGGCTGCAATTATTGAAGGCAGTAAGGCTTTCTCAAAGGATTTAATGAAAAAATATAACATACCTACTGCTGGCTACAGTGTATTTGAAAGCAGCAGTGAGGCACTGAGCTATATTGATGAATGTGGTGCGCCAATAGTAGTCAAGGCAGATGGTTTGGCATTAGGTAAAGGTGTTATAATCGCGAAAACCGTTGCAGAAGCAAAAGATGCTGTAAATGGAATGATGAACGACAAGCTATTTGGAAATGCTGGCAATAAAGTAGTTATTGAAGAATTTATTGAAGGTCCAGAGGTTTCAATTTTGGCATTTACAGATGGTAAAACTGTAGTTCCTATGGTATCCTCTCAGGATCATAAGCGTGCATTTGATAATGACCAAGGGCCAAACACAGGTGGGATGGGAACTTTTTCACCAAGTCCTTTATATGATGCTAAGCTTGCTGACTATTGCATGAAGGAAATTTTCGTTCCAACAATTGAGGCTATGAACAAAGAAGGCCGAAAGTTCAAAGGTGTATTATACTTTGGATTAATGCTAACAAAGGATGGTCCAAAGGTTTTGGAATACAATGCAAGATTTGGTGATCCTGAAACACAGGTGGTTATCCCAAGATTGAAGACAGACTTGTTAGAAATATTTGAAGCAATTATTGATGAAAGGCTTTCAGATATTAAAATAGAGTGGGACGATAATGCGGCTGTATGTGTTGTGGCTGCATCAGGAGGATATCCCGGGAAATATCCTACAGGGCTAGAAATTAACGGCCTTGATGCTGCTCAGGCTGATGGTAACACAATTGTGTTCCATGCTGGTACATCCTTTAAAGATGAGAAATTCCATACAGCAGGCGGAAGAGTATTGGGAGTTACAGCAGTTGAGAAAACTATGGATTTGGCTATTAATAAAGCGTATGCAGGTATTGAAAAAATTAACTTTGAAGGTATACATTATAGAAAAGATATTGGAAGAAAATAAATCAACAATATGATGTTTGTTTGGTATTCTATGGGGGCAAGGGTCGACAACAGTAATTGGCTTGTTAATTATAAAGCTAATTAGGGTTTAAAGCCTTTGCCTTTTATGCTATAATATTTTCTGTATGGAAAGGGATTAAAAAAATGTTACTGTTCATCCCTAATAAAATAACTCAGTCTGGTGTTCAAACTTATCAATGGCTGAATAGTAGCAATTAAGTTGAAGTGCTTTTATCACGTTTTGGGTATTTTCTTTGTTTTTTGGAATAAATTCAGAGCAATGATATAATTGGTAGTAAATCTAGTAAATAAATTTATATAGAGTTAGAGGAATTTTTGAATGAAAGGTAAAAACTTAAAAATAGGAATTTGTGGAGGCACTTTTGACCCTATTCATTTAGGGCATCTTGCAATTGCTGAACTGGTAAGATGTGAATTGAATTTGGACAAGGTATTGTTTATTCCTGCTGGAATGCCACCTCATAAAGACTTTAATGCTGTTACAAATCCTATTCACAGGCTGAATATGGTTAAATGTGCTATTGAGGGGAATGGGTACTTTGAAGCTGTTGATATTGAGATTAAAAGAGATGGCTACACTTACACAGTTGACACGCTCAAGGAGCTTCATCAAATATATCCGCAAGGGACAACCTTTTACTATATAATTGGTGCAGATGTAGTTAGGGATTTATTGACTTGGAAAAGCCATGAAGAGGTTTTTATACTAACGAAATTTGCTGCAGTGATGAGAGCAGGATACTTAGATAATGATTTTTTGGAACGTATAGAGTTAATGAGAAAAAAATTTGATTTAGATATATTGAGTGTTGAAGCACCACTCATTGAAATATCCTCTACTCTTATAAGAGAACGAGTTAAAAAAAATCAATCGATTAAATACCTTGTGAATGATTGTGTTGATGCTTATATTAAGGACAATCATTTATACCGATAAAATAAGCTTACAGCAATATAAAAAGGAAAGGTTATCAATGAATATAATTGAAATGGATGCATTGCTAAAGGAGTCGTTAAAGCCCAGTAGGTATATTCACTCTGTTAATACGATGAAAGTAGCAATACAATTGGCAGAGCACTATGGTGAGGATAAAGATATTGCTGCAGTTGCAGGTCTACTTCACGACTGTGCAAAAGATTTGAATGATATCGAGACATTAAAATACTGCAATGACAATGGAATAGAATTAAATGAAATTGAAAAAAATCAGCTGTTTTTAATGCATGGCGAGGTTGGTGCTATAATAGCAAAAGAGAAATATGGCATTGATGACGAAATTATATTAAATGCTATAAGGTATCATACCACAGGCTATACAAAAATGAATATGATGGATAAAATAGTTTATCTGGCTGATTATATAGAGCCTGGGAGAACTCATTGCAGTGTTGACGATGTTAGAAGGCTTGTATATGAAGATATTGATACAGCATTAATTTGCGCTTTTAGTAATGTTATTAAGTTTGTCATAATGCAAAATGGTTTGATCCACCCGTATACTATCGAAGCAAGAAATAGGCTATTGTTGAAAGAATAATTTTGTATATTTGTGCTGCCTTTACAGATTGTTTGATACATGGAGGAGATAATGGGAAAGATTTTAAGAATAGGGTTTTATGCAGTAGGAACCTTTTTGTTGTTTTTTTCATCAATTATAGTAGGTGCTAATTTCTATAAAGATTCAGGCGTATTTGACAAAGCTGTAGTTGAGGTTAAGAAACAAGATACTCAGTCACAATCAAACAAAAAAGTCATAGTAGACAATGAAAAAGACAAAGGTGGAGCATCAAAAGAGACTACAGATAAAACACCTAGCCAGTCTACAGTTAACAATGAAAAGCTGGTTATTGAGGTTATAAACTGCACAGACAAAAGCGGATTGGCTGAAGAAATCAGGACAATGCTAGAAGCGAAGGGCTACAAGGTTAGTGCAGGAAATTCTTTTGATGGCACACAGGGAACATCTAAAATTCTGATACGAAAAAAAGGGGCAATAGCAGATACAATCAGAAAAACTCTAAAAATATCTATTGTAAAAGAAGAGCTTCAACCTGAGTCACGATTTGATGTTACCATTATTTTAGGAACCGACTTTAACCCATAAAATACAACTAAATATTTTTACGTAAATCTTCTATAATACACTAAAATATTTGTATATAATATGGATTTGTAAGTTACAAAGGTTGATGTTATAATTAACTGAGTTATTGGATAAGCAAGTCAAGCTATATAATTTTAATATATTTTGAGTTAAAAATGAGGTGCAAAATTTGGAATCAAAAAAATTAGTTGACAAAATAATGGAAGCAATGCAAGAAAAAAAGGCTAAGGATATAAATATTATTGATATCCATAGCATCACAGTAATTGCAGATTATTTTGTGATTTGCAGTGGTACTTCTACCACACATATAAAGGCAATTGCGGATGAAATTGAAGTTAAGCTTACTGAAATAGGCGTTGAGCCATATCATAAGGAAGGCTATGACACAGCAAGATGGGTTTTATTAGACTATGCAGATGTAGTAGTTCATGTATTCTATCATGAAGACAGAGAGTTCTATAATCTTGAAAGGTTATGGTCTGACGGCGAAATGACCTGTATAAGATAGATCAAAATAGTGAGAAAAATCTAGAACCCTGTTTCAAGTTAAATGAAAAATCAGGATAGAGTGTTGGTACTTTACTTGTGTTTTTCCATAAAAATGGTATTATATAAGTACACGAGAAGCATTTGAGATAGCAAACCTGCTGTTGTTTGAGCAGGTTTTGTTTATGATAATATAAATTAATCAACATACGTTTACAAACAGGCTCATTAAATTTATATAAGAAACTTTAATAAATTGTTTGAGTTAGTTTTAATATAAAATATTAATAAATTATAAATAAAAAGTGTAGGATATATTGAGCCTATACTTAGAAATGGAGATAGGAAATGATTAGTGCAAATGGTGTTTCTCTTAGATACGGAGGACGTGCTTTATTTGAAAATGTAAATATTAAATTTACGCCAGGAAATTGCTATGGATTAATTGGTGCTAATGGAGCTGGTAAATCAACATTTTTAAAAATTCTATCAGGTGAAATTGAACCTAGCAAGGGAGATGTTACAATTACTCCTGGTGAAAGGCTTGCTGTACTAAAGCAAGACCACTTTGAATTTGATGAATATGAGGTTCTGAGAACTGTAATGATGGGTCATCAGAGACTTATTAAAATAATGGAGGAAAAGGAAGTACTTTATGCTAAATCTGATTTTACTGAGGAAGAAGGTATAAGGCTTTCTGAATTAGAAGGAGAGTTTGCAGAATTAAATGGTTGGGAAGCAGAGTCTGATGCTGCTACTTTATTAAATGGTCTAAATATAGGTGAAGAGTATCATTACAAGAAAATGAAGGACTTAGATGGTAATGAGAAGGTTAGAGTATTATTAGCTCAAGCATTATTTGGTAATCCTGATATTTTGCTGATGGACGAGCCTACAAACCACTTAGATATTGCTTCAATTACTTGGCTTGAGAATTTTTTGGCAAATTTTGAAAATACAGTTATAGTTGTATCACATGATAGACATTTCTTAAATCAGGTTTGTACTCAAATTGCTGATATTGATTTTGGAAAAATTCAGTTGTTTGTTGGTAATTATGATTTTTGGTATCAGTCAAGCCAATTGGCATTGCAACAGGCAAAGGATGTAAATAAGAAAACCGAAGCAAGAATGAAAGAATTGCAAGAGTTTATTCAGAGGTTTAGTGCAAATGCATCTAAATCTAAGCAGGCCACATCACGTAAAAAGTTGCTTGATAAGCTGACACTTGAAGATATAAAGCCATCTTCAAGAAAATATCCTTTTGTTGATTTTAAGCCAGATAGAGAAGCAGGAAATGACTTGCTTATGATAAATGGGATTACTAAAGAAGTTGAAGGGGAAATGCTTCTAAATGATATTAGTATAATAGTAAACAAAGGTGATAAAATTGCTTTGGTAGGAACTTATGGAAAAGCAAAGACAACCCTATTTAAGATATTGATGGGTGAAATGGAGCCTGACAGCGGTGATTTTAAATGGGGTATAACAACATCTCAAGCATATTTCCCAAGCGATAATTCAGAATTCTTTGACGGTGTAGACCTCAACCTTGTTGATTGGCTCAGACAGTATTCAAAGGATCAGACTGAGACCTTCTTGAGAGGCTGGTTAGGAAGAATGCTGTTCTCGGGAGAAGAGGCTTTGAAAAAAGCATCTGTACTGTCAGGAGGAGAAAAGGTTCGCTGTATGCTATCAAAGATGATGCTTTCAGGAGCAAATGTATTGATTCTTGACGAGCCTACAAACCACCTTGACTTGGAATCCATAACAGCTTTAAATAATGGGTTGATAAACTACAAGGGAACTATTTTATTTACATCCCATGACCACGAGTTTGTTCAGACAATTGCAAACAGAATTATCGAAATAACTCCAAAGGGAATAATAGACAGACAGATGACATATGATGAGTATTTAGAAAATGAGGACATAGCAGCACTAAGAAAGGAAATGTGGGCATAGAAGTCTTCTGAACAAGTCATTGGATAATTAATATTGGATAATTAATATAGAAATATTGTTTTATAGCAAAAAACGCATATTGATGATTTCATCAATATGCGTTTTTAATTCTATTAATAAAAGTATCTAGACGATATTTTCAGCATATCGCTTAATTTTCTTTGTGGTAGTTTTTATGAATTCCTCTTCACGAATGGTGAAATTCTTGATGCGCTTATATAAAGGCATTTGCTTATTTATTTCTTTAACATCGGCTTGAATGATTTTATATACTTCGTCCATGGAAATGGTACTCACATTTAGCTTTTCCTTAATTTCCTCCATATCGATAACAATCTGGGCATTTACCTCTGTCTCGCCAGATTCTTCGTCGAAGCGGCCCCATACTAAACTTTCTTTTACAAAAGGACATTTTGCTAAGTAAGCCTCAACCTCTTCAGGGAAAATATTTTTTCCGTTTTTGGTAACAATAACGTTTTTCTTTCTTCCGGTTATAAATATGTATCCTTCTTCATCAATATATCCTAAATCTCCTGTATATAAGCAGTCGTTTATTAATACCTTTTCAGTAGCAACAGGATTTTCGTAATAACCGAGCATTACATTGTCTCCACGTACAACTATTTCACCAATACCGTCTTCGCCAACATTTTCAAGCCATATTTCAACGCCTGCAAGGGGTTTTCCGGCAGAATCACTTCTATAGCCCTGATCATTATTTACAGCTACTATTGGTGCACATTCGGTCAAACCATAACCTTGAATAATTCTAACTCCCATAGCACATAAATCATTTGAAACATCAGGATTTATAGCAGCAGCACCTGAAATAATCAATCTAACTCTACCACCAAATATATTATGCACCTGCTTGAACAGCTTCTTTCTGATATCAATTTTCAGAAATGAGTATAAAAAGTTACTTATTTCAAGAGCTGCATTAAGCTTAAGCTTGCCAAAGAAGGTTTTTGATGCTTGCTTAACAATTTTTTTGTGCATATTCTCTAATATAAGAGGAACTAGCATTAAAATAGTTGGTTTAACTTCCTGTAGATTTTTAACAATATGCTTCAAGCCTTCGTTAAAGGAAAAGCATGCACCATTGTACATCATAACAAGAAAATTAGCTGTACATTCATAGGTGTGATGAAGAGGTAGGATAGATAAAGAACTATCAGTTTCGTCAACAGTTAACATTGAACAAACTGCCATTATATCATAGACAATGTTTTTGCTAGATAGCATTACACCTTTTGCCAAATCAGTAGTTCCAGATGTAAAAATTAATGCACACATGGCATTTTCATCTATTTTAGCATCTAAATAAGTTCTGTCTCCATTTTGAACTAATAACTTTCCTTTTTCAATTAGCTTAGAATATGAAAGTAAATTGATATTTATATCAGTATCAGCATCTATATTAATATAATATTCAATTTGTTTAGATATTTGGCTAAGCTTCAACATATCTTTTTCATGCTTAGATGAAAATATTATTGCACTGACACCTGCACGTGAAATAAGATTTTCAATTTCATGAAAAGGTAACTCTCTATCTAAGGGAACAACAACGCCTACACCACCGGTGATTGTCAAATATGAAGTACACCATTGTGCGCTGTTTTCTGACAATATGGCAATCTTTTTATCTTTAAGCCCTAACTCAATAAGTGCAGTACCTAAAGCATCAATTTCAACCTTTAATTCATTATAAGTCTTGCTATAATACTCATCGTTGCTATCTTTAATAAAAAACGCATTTCTATCTCCAAATAAATTTACACTTTGAGAAATCATATCCTTTAGATCTGTAATTTTCCTTTGCTTGTAAATCGGTTGGGTTTTCATTAATTACACTCCTTTTAATAAAGTCAATACTATCGGCTGAAAGGAACACAATATCATTACGATAGTAAGCTTACCCTACAAAATCTACTATAACAAAATACAGTAGAAATAAACAAATAAAATTGCATATAATAGAAAACAATCCTATACTATAATATAAGTATATTTAGATTAAATCAATATATGAAGTGAAAAAAATATTATAATCAATTACTGTTAACTTAAAGTTTTGGATTAGGAAATTTCTATAATCGTAGTCGCTTTCTTCTGTTCCTTGCCCTTGATATTTTTCGGAGTATTTTTCTAGTAATTAAAAAGCAAACCACAACAATTACAGCAATGAAAATATATTTAAATATTGAATTTCCAATAACTTTATTAATATAATCCTTTGTTTTTGCTTTAAAGCTTTGATCTACTGTTCGTGAAGAAACAATTGAGATTTTCCCAAGGGAAACACCAGCTTTTTTATACTCAATATTTCCTAAAATATCTCCCTTTTTAATAGGTGCTTTTAAATTTTCGTTTATCGTTATTTTTTTTTCAATATTCCACTCATTTTCGTTATTTGGCAATACTGCTTCGAGCTTTCCATTTGTAACAAGATCAAGTTTTCCATCGTCGGCAGCATCTGCTACTTGAACATTTTTGATAACAGTATTCCTATCAATAATTAATTGATTAGAGAAGTTCTCAAAACCAGCTTTTAATAAGGTTTCTGTAAAATCAAATACAGTCCTGCCCGGTTTGTTATTAACTCCTAGTATTACAGAAATTAATTCAAAGCCGTCTTTATTTACTGCTGATGATATAAAGTTTGCACCTGCACGAATTGTCGAGCCTGTTTTTAGTCCTGTTATTGTAAATTGATTATTTTCATCAGTACCGTAATTAAATGTTTGCCCTAACAGCTTATTGGTGTTGTTTACAATGTTCCACTTTTGATGCTTGTTAGTTGGTGGAAGCATGTTTAACTGTTTTTTGCTGATAATATCTCTGAATGTGGGGAATGTAAGACATTCCTTTGCAATAATTGCTAAGTCCCTTGCGGTAGAATAATGATTTACATCTTTTTCGTATTCGTCAATACCGCATGGATTTGTAAATGTACTATTTTTAGCCCCAATTTGGACTGACATTTCATTCATAACATTGACAAAATCAGCTTGGGTTGGATATGTGTTTTCTGCAATAATATTTGCAGCTTCATTAGCTGATGCTATTAGCATAGCATGCAGCAAGTCGTCTAAGGTTAACTGTTCTCCTACCATGATGCCCACATTCATTCCACCAACGCCTATATCAGATACTGCTTTGCTGCTTGCAGTCATTACCTGGCTTAGCTCACCTTTTTTAAGTGCAACTAGTGCAGTCATTATTTTTGTTGTACTTGCAGGACGAAGTCTGATATCTGGCTGATATTCGTAAAGCACACTACCTGTTTTGGCATCCATTAATATGTATGCAGCTGCATCAATATCTAAAGCGCAAAAGACTGGTGAAGCTTGAAATGACAATATCAATAAAATAATTAGTGCGGTAATTGCTTTTTTCATAATTTTTTCCATACCTCATAGTCACGCACCAAACTCCATTTAAGTATTCGCATGGATTAAGTGCCTTCTTTTTAAATTTAGTTATTTTTTCTTTTGTAAACATCTTAGTAAATATTATAATGCAAAATAACATAATTTTAAACTTAAATTTACTAATAAAAAATTTATGTAATAAATTTAATATTTTTCTATAGCTATTTACCAATTAATATACTATAATACTATATGTTAGTTATTCAATACTTGATTAGTTCTTCTATCTATAAATTCAAACAAATATCTTTAACCATGTTTCCCATTTATCTAAGTTGTGCTCGCGTATAAGTAATAAGCAATAAGAAGTTTACCTGTAAACTCAGTTCTAAATAATTAGAACGCCTAGATAACTTAAAGCGTTGTGCTAATTGTTTTATAGATCTTGCAGAGCAAAATTATAGTATTGGTTTACTGATACTTCCGTACAAACTTATCTAAATGGATTACTTCAGTTGTACTCGCGTATAAGCAATTTACCTGCGAACTCAGTTCAAATCAAATTAGCACAACCAGTTAATTTATATTTAACCAATTGCTAAATCATAATTTTATCGTGACTATATCTAAATAATTTCCAGTTGTTTGATTTTCTGCCTCGATATAATGTTCAATACATAGTTTTAATTTTTATGTAAATCAATTTTAGCAAATTTATATGTTTACTAAGTCAAGAAATTATTTTAGCAATAAACAATTGATAGTGATACCACACCAATATATTTTATGTGCGAAGTTTGAGTTTACAAGTTAAAAAGATTGAATAAAAAAATGTTAAGGAGGTGTTGAGTCCGTAGCATTTACATATGTGAAATGGACATAGATATGGAAATAACATTATTCGGTAAGCAAATTTTTATTAATAAAATATTGTTGATATGTTTATCAATAATTATTGTTCTTGGTTTTGGACTTTTAGGTTATTATTTGAAGCAGGTGTATAAGCCACTATCTAGTTCTGAGATAGAAGTGACTAAAACAAACATAGTTAAAACTGAGTCAGTTGAGTCATTAAGTGAAACAAATTCATCTGAGGAAGTTGAAAAAGTGGAAGAAGAGCCGGAAATAAAGGTATATGTAGTTGGTTGTGTAAATAAACCAGGAGTAGTTACTATAAAAAAGGGACAAGTAATTGATGAAGCAATAAAAATGGCTGGTGGAGCTACAAAAGAAGCTGATCTTGAAAATATTAATCTGGCATATATATTAAATGAAAACACAATGTTAAGAATAAAATCAAAGGCTTCAAATGTAGCTGTTAGTGAAACTATTTTAAAAGGAAATGCCAATAAACAAGAGGCATCTAGCAAACCAAAAGCAAGTGTAAGTCAACAAAAAGAAAGTGTCTCTGCTAATTCTGACAATAGTGCTACTAGCAATTCAAATGTACTAAATAGTGGTATTGATATTGTTACAGATAGTATGGGTTGTGTAGTTGAAGACAAAAAGACTGACAGCAAAGGGGAAGGAAGCTTGATTAACATTAATAAGGCATCACAGGCTGAGCTTGAAAGTCTGCCTAATGTGGGGCCTGCTACTGCCAAAGCAATAATTTCCTTTAGAGAAAAGAATGGAGGCTTTAAAAAACTTACAGATATTATGAAAATTACAGGCATAAAACAGAAAACCTATGACAAAATAAAAGATTTTATATGCATTGAATAAAGTCATGCAAGTTAAAATTAACAAGGCTCTGATATTGGGCTAGCTAACATTACCAAAAAGAAAAGACCGACCCAAAGGTCGGTCTTAGATAATTTTAAGGAGAAACCGTTTAGTTTTCAAATTTATTATATAGTTTTATAGTAAAAATTCAATTGGTATAGATGAACGATATTTTGGTCGAAAAAAGCAAGATATTATACAAATTTAACATATACATTATTTTGCCAAAGTAGGAATAATAAAAACTGATATTAATATATAAGAAATTAGAAGAGTGAATGCAGGGAATATAAACCCAAATAGTAATAATTTAATGTTCTTTCTGTGCCTAAATTTTTTATGTCTTTTGAACCTTGTATTTCTCAATGGCTACCTCCTCCTATATTCAAAATAGTATTTTAATATTATGTTAAAAGAATTTTTCTGTTATGAAACTGTGCTATTGCAATTACCAGCTTTCTATTTTACTAAACAAATATAAATATTAACTGAGAAAGAAGAGTAACTGATAATTAAACAAATAAAAATGTTAATCAATTATTTATAAATTTGTTATTAATGTTATAATAACTATATTATTGCACAAAATAGCATTTTTTATTTGTGATATGGAAAATTATGTTTATGTATCG
>JAEWZA010000127.1 GCA_023395575.1 Bacillota bacterium | reverse complement strand
TATTATCTTTATTACACGTTGTTTTAATTATTATTGAACCTTACAAGGCTTTATTGTTACGCTAAAACTTGCATCCTGTAGGTTTTCCGAAAAATCAATTATTCTTCACCGACATTTTGAAATGAGTAGTGAACGATTAATATGCTAAATCTATACTTCTCATTTTTCATGCTTTTATACTAAAATTCTACTCTTTCAAGAGGGACATAACATAGCTTGTTATCAATTCTTTTACTTTCCATAAGTGAAATAGCATTTACCATAATGGCAGCATCATTTAGCTTTATTTTATTTGCCAACTGGTCAAACCCTTCTATTCTAACTTCTCTAGCTAATGTTATATGTGGATTGAAGCCTCTCTCTTCTTTATCGTATCCAATTTTTAACAAATTGTTTTCAAGTTTATTATACAATGCTTGTAGCTCTTGACTCCTCTGCAGCCCAATCCATAGAATTTTCTTGTTTCCCCTATCAAATTTGCCTATTTTATTTAGTCTCAGTTCAAACTTTTCTGTTGAGCTTTCTAAGCTAGCAGCAATAGCTTTCATTGCCAATATTAACTGCTCTGCTTGATGATGACTTTGCTCTCCAATAAAACGTAAAGTTAAGTGAAAATTATCTTTTGAGGTGAAATTTCCTCCTATACAATATTGTCTAATCTCTTTTTGTATACTGAATAAATAATCCTTTAGTTCTTCATTAAACTCAATAGCAAAAAATAATCTCATTTATTTTCCTTTCATAGAGGTAGTACCTTAAACTCAGACCATCCTTTTAATGTGCGGTTGCTGTATTTTTAATTATTTTTAGTCCGAGCTTCAACAAATTAACCACAAATTCCACTAACCACAATATCCGTCCAAACATCAGCAATTGGTATTTTCGCCATGCCGTTGCTGTCCAATGCAATAATTGTTTTAGCATCGCTTCCAATTGATATTGAAATATTTTTGGGAACTTTGTATCCTTTATCAGGTGTAATTGTCAAAAGTAATTCTCCTTCAAAAACACTATGAGCCAGCTTTCCATTTGCAATAGAGGCTTTTATGTCATATGGCAAAGTGTTATTCTGCATAGCAGCAGCAATTACTGTATAAATCACCTCATGCCCTTTGGCAGTAGGATGCGGATCAAAGGTTTTCCCAGTATCGGCATTTACAAGTATAGTTCCCTTACTAGCTTTTGAAAAAGCCGAATAAACATCAGCCACTAGAAAGTTTTTCCCATTATCAGAGTCGCTAATTATTTTTGCGTTTATTGTGTCTATTGCTTCATTACAAAAACTGGCGAATTGTATATCATATGGATTATAGATGGTGTTGACTACAATTTGAGCATCAGAATTTAGTTCCTTCAATTTCCTTATTATACCAACAAAGTTTCCTTCTTTATTATTTGCTTTATCTCCAATAAATGTTTTGGTAGCTTCTGATACGTTATTTTTTAAGGTCTCTTTCGCACTTTTATTGAAAATAAGCTCCATTGTTACTTTGAGAATTTCCTGCTTACTGGCATTAAAAAGATTTTTGTCTTTTCCCAGCTTGTCATTTAAAACCTCTGCTAACGCCATAAACACATCATTTCCACCTATGGAAATTGTTATAACGCCAGCTTTCTCTATTTGAGCGATTGCCTCTTTCTGATCTGCTGTTGAAGGATTTGTAATTGCATTCAATAGCCTAGTGGAATCTATTCCATCTACCCCTAAATTAACTGCTTCTTTCCCTATTTTTTTACTTAATTTGGATACAAAACTCTTTTCACTTGTTTTATTCTTTACATCGTTACTATTGTAGTTTTCCAAACCGTATCCCGTTGTAATAGAATCACCTAACGCAATATACGTAGTACTTTGATTCATAATATTCATTGGAATATATGTAGTAATGACCTCTTCTACTATATTGGTAGGTGCATAGGCAGGTAAAGATGCTCCGAATAGTGATGCAACACTAAGTACGATTGAAAGCACTTCTTTCAATTTCTTCATATAATCAGCTCCAAATTTTTCAAAATATATACTGAGTATTTATACCTATTATTCATTATATATTTTTCAATTTGGTTATTCAAATTAAATAAATGTAACAGAGATTGTAGCAATGATTTTATGATTTCCATTAATTGAATACTTGTTATTATAAAAGCAAACATATACTTGTATACTTCCATTTTTACCTTATTTAGCATGTAAGCATTTTTGATATAAAATAATCTATTAATAAATAAAAAGTGAGCAGAAGCCATATGCCCTGTCACTTTTCAAGTATTTCTTTAATTCTTGCTTCAATATTTATTAATGCTTGTTTTTCAGTTATTTCACCCGCTACAGCACGAACTATCTCCTTCGGTATAATGTTTGAATAAATATTATTCTTCCATCGGCTTTCATCAATAATATCTGGCGCATATCTCTTTTTGCTTTGCTTATAACTTTTTAACACAACTGACTTCCATGGTTCAATATTGTCTAAATCTGTACGTTCATAATATTCTTTTCTTAATGTGGAACCACCAAGCAATGGCAAAGGAATTGCATTTTGGTTACCGCATGCCCACAATAGAAAATCCTCTGTTTCCCTAATATTTCTTCCATACTTATTTATACCTAAGCTCCAGCCACCTAGAACAGATGTCCCTCCCGGTATAAAGTCATAGCCAATATTGCCAGCTATTTTTGACTTAGTATAATTATTTATATCTCCAGCATCTGAATCATATAAAACTGTCATGGCATACTCACCTGTTTTAAATTCATCCACCACTTCATTCCAAGACTTTAGTGTATTCGGAGAAGTATACTTATAACTGTTAATTAAATTCTTTAATGCAACTTCAGAGTTACTGTTATTTATAATTATATTTCCT
The DNA here is from genome assembly GCA_023395575.1 of Bacillota bacterium. Classification (GTDB taxonomy): domain Bacteria; phylum Bacillota; class Clostridia; order Acetivibrionales; family DSM-1351; genus Ruminiclostridium. The sequence continues at coordinate 4,489 of JAEWZA010000127.1, read as the reverse complement.
CTTTCATCAAAAACAGAGCTTTCATACGACCACAAACGATTTAAGAAGTTGATTGTTGTAAAAACATTTTCTCCACTTACTAAAGTTGCACCATATTTGACTGGCGATGAAGGATTTATACTCTTTGTAAAAAACTCTGCCACCATATTAAACTGAGCCCATGTTTTAGGAGGCTCCAACTCTCCTCCATACAACCTTTTAAATTTTCTTTTTATAACAGGTTCCTCAAATAGGTCTTTTTGGTAGAATAATATTTGAGCACCAGACATAAATGGAAAAGCATACAGTGATTCTACATACATTCCATACCATTTTAGTATGCCATCTATAAACCCGTCAAAATAGCTAGGATTAAGACGTTTTAAATGATCCAGATTCAGAACATACCCACTTTCAACTATACCTTCAAGCCAGGTAATATCCATCATAATACCATCATAATATTCAGATTTGTTCTGAGCTTCTTTATACAAAGCCTGCTCTAAATTAGAATAGGATAAAAGCTCAAAAGTTATTTTTCCGCCGCTTTCTTTTTCATATACCTTAGAAATCATGTTAAGGCTCCAAGAAGACGGACAGTCAAACATGGCAAACCTCAATTGTGTATTTGCCTTTTTTATTCCGTATTGCATCGGAGAAATTTTATCGCATTCAGCAGAAATAATACTTGTAATAGGTTCATGAATGGATGGATTATCAACTGCTTCAAGCAACTGCTCTACTGCTTTCCTTGCAATCTTCTTCTGAGACACTGAAATCTGTTCTTCAAAATCCCTTTCATCCTCAATCCAGCTGCTTTCTTTAATTACAACTATTGAAATGTTCTTAAGTCCGAGCATATCCATCGCTTTTTTTATACCCTGAGCAATTAGGTAGCTCCCGGCAATTATTCCTTTTATGTTCGGATTATATAGATATAGTTCAAAAAAAGCCTGAAATCCTCTTTCTTTATTACAATCTACTATTTTTACCAAGTCATTTTTTTCGAAATATTTATTATATATATTAAGAAGCTTCCCATCATCAAGTAAATCATACTCCATTATCAAGCCAACCTCAGATAATCCCTTATCATAAAGCTTCTTTAAAGCTTTTTCAAAAGCGTCGGAATAATCTATTACAATCCTATCTCCCATGAAATCAGGAAGATTGCGTCGGCTTATTAAAACTGATGGAACCGACACCCTCATTAATGAAGAATATGGCTTTTTTCTTGTCATTGAATACAAAATTATTCCATCAACACTTTGCTCAATACAACGAGAAATGCTTTTCTTTTCAATCAAATTATTGTTTTGACTAAATTTCAGCAAAATGCCAAATCCATTTTTAAGCAAATATTCTTCCACTTCTTTTATAAATTCTGAATACTCCGGCTGAATTATATTCGGAACAATAACTCCAATTAATAGACTTTTAGTGTTCTTGAGATTTCTCGCATTTGCATCAGGATGATAAGATAACTCTTCCATTGCTTTTTCAACTCTACTTATCAATTGTTCATTATCCGTTTTTCCATTAAGTACATTTGATACTGTTCCAATAGAAACATTTGCAAGCTTTGCAACTTCCTTTATTGTTGCCAAGTAATCTTTCACCCCTTAATATATATTCCATACAATATCATTATAAATTTTATCACATATGACCTTAATTTATCAATGTTTTAGAATGCCTTACTTTTATTAGTTACCATCTATTGGTTACTATTCTGCTACCTACAAAACAATTTATAGAAAAAAACATGTATCATAAACTATATATCTACTTGTCTAATAAGAAAGCGTAAATGAAAATCATCATTTCAATTTTAATAAAGAGGACTCTCTACAAATTAATGCAAAGAATCCCCTTAGTTAGATATTATCGCTACTTTTCTCCATTGTATTCTTTAATAGCATTGACCATTGCTACAACATTTTCAGTTGGAACCCCTGGCTGAATATTATGGATTGTATTAAACACAAAGCCACCCTTATTCCCGAATATTTTACAGCACTCCAGTACCTCGTCATGAACCTGCTTTGGAGTTCCAAATGGCAGTGTTTTTTGGGTATCAACTCCACCTCCCCAGAAGGTTATCTTGTCTCCATAGGAATCCTTTAGTAACTCCTTATCCATGTTTTTAGCTGTCCACTGAACAGGATTTAATATATCAAAGCCTGCATTAATAATCTCAGGAATTAACTTGTAAATGCTACCACAGCAATGCTTAAAGGTTTTCCAGGTTGTATTTTCATGTATCCAAGCATTAACCTTTTTATAGTATGGTAAATAAACGTCAGTAAATACTTCGTTTGAGCAAAACGGACCATTCTGTGTACCAAAATCAGTTCCGCATATATAAGCAACCTGAATTGTCTCACCTAGTACAGCATGCATTTTCTTCAAATTCTCGATTGCATAATGAAGCTGATATTCAAATATTTCATGCAATACCTCCGGCCTTGAAACAATAGAAACATACCACTCTGTAATATCTCTTAGTCCTTTTGGCTGCTTTAATTGAGGACCCGGTACTAATGCAATATCACCGAAGGCTGTACCACCTAGATTACCCATAACTACATCACTACTGTTTTCAAACATAGGTCTCTGTATCTTTAGCCAATCCAAATCCTCATCTGAAATAGGTCCAAACTCTTCAAAATTATCCTTTACGTTATATTCATCCTCATCAAACTCAGGAGCACGATTAATATTATCAAAATACACTCCATTTTTAGGCATACATCCTGCAGGAGGATATGCTGTATCCGCACATGAATAAATATAAGTGTTTCCCTTGCTATCAATGCTGGTTATAAAATCTTCTGCCACTAATACATCCTGTCCCCAGGGTGTTCTCCACTCTTTGAACTTATCTTTCTGCTTAAAGCCAAACATTGTTCCTGCACTCCATAAAGGAGTTGTCTGGATTCCCATTGCTTGTTTTAAATCATCTTCTACATGTGCCAGCATCTGAACCGGTTCTAATATTTTAATTGGTCTTTTTTCCAATCCATAATAATCTCTTAAGCCTTCAGCCACCTTGCAGTGAATACCTGTAGTAGGCATTCCTCCAATATCCAGAAGTATTGGCCCGTCAATATGATTGACTGCCAGTTTTAACTTTTCTTTTCCTGTCATAACATTTATCTCCTATACTATTATTTTCATATTATATTTTAATAACTAAATTTCATTTATTAATCTTTGAATTTCACGGTTAATATCATGGTAATCATCTAAACCGTTCAAAATTTCTAATTCTATTCTGATTTCTTCACTCTCAAAAGGCATAAGCTTGTGTATTTGTGAGCCCTCATGTTTTCTTCCATACACATCTGAATTAGTAGGCTCTAAGCCCATTACATAGTCTCCGGATGCAATTGATTTCCATTGCACAAATTTAGGCAGGTAGCGTTTATTAAATTTAATTTTAATTCCTATGTTTTTTTTATTATTAAATAGACAAGCAAAGGTATCTCCATTTTGGTCTGCTGCCAATTCGTGAAGATATACTCTTTCAGGCTCATTGTCAACAGGCAATTCCATTTTATTCCATGTACCAAAATCCTTCTGGGCTTCCTTGTCTCTTGGTGTTGTCTTTAAAGTTGGTAATATTACAACTGCGTTTTCATCTAGTAAAGGATATCCAAAATTAAAATGATATAAAAGCATCATAGGTTCAGCCTTAAACCCATTATTTTCTATGCTATCAATTATAGTTATCTTCTTTTCTCCATATACCGTTTCAATTCTCCGCTTTAAAGTTAAATTCTTTCCAAAAATTTCTGCCTCCCGCATCTTTCCACTGACAGAAATCACATAATTGTCCTCTATCCAGTCGGCATCAGCACTTACATGTTCAGCCGGAGTAGAACGAATTCTTCCATGCATCGGGTAATGCCCCTTCTCGTCCTCACTGGGAATACAAGTGTTTTCAAGACCACAGGTAAAAAACAATCCTCCCATTAAGCTTCTAGGTCCTTCTTCACCATGAGTATCATAATCTGGCCGCCCTATTAGCCCTTGTTTAGCAAGGAAATTAATATTCAAACCCTTATATGAAAAATCTACAATATCAAGGCATTTATCAGCTGATACCTGAAAACGTAAATCTCCATTTTTTATATCATATCCTTTCATGCCACTAGCTCTGCCCTCATGAAAGGATATTGGGCGCACAAACGCAACCTGCTGCATACTACCAAGGTACTTATGAATTTCATTCTTCTTCATGCTTTACACCTCCTAATTTATTTCATGAATCGTTTCATATTATTATGCTACCACTAGAAGGATTTATTTGCAATTACTTTTATATAATATATTTTAGGGATCTAAAAGATATAAAATTGGTTTAATAACAGAGATGATGCACAACGGCATAGATACATTGAGTGGTTTCAATTCCTTATAGGTATTCTCTAAACTGAAGACAACACTTCCTATGACGGTGAATTATTTGCTGGTTTCAATTCCTTATAGGTATTCTCTAAACTTA
>JAEWZA010000094.1 GCA_023395575.1 Bacillota bacterium | reverse complement strand
TTTGCCATAAATATGCAAAATTTAAACGCTATAAAACTACAAAATCAAAACGTCATTGACAGTGTCAAAACGTAAGTTTGGACTCGAATTAATCAAGGCAAAACTGAAAGAGACAGCAGAAAGCAGTATAGTTCTTCAATTTTTGGTGATGAATTTGGAACAGAGGCTCCGGCTTCTTTTATGCCAAATTTTAAATACTATATTTAACTTTCTGCTTCAATTAAAAGTATTGGGTAATACTGAATTAGTTTAATCATTCAGCTGTGGCTCTCAACCTTTAGCTTTCCAGCTTCAGTCATAGTTTTATCCCAATGTTAAAATCAGTAATTCTCCATTAAGTCTCCATGTTACACTATATCCGAGCATCAGCTCAATATTAAAAATAACAAGGAGATATGAAAATGAACTATGAACAAACAAGAGAGCTTTTGAAGGAAAGTATGGTACAGAGAAACTACGCTCTAGATACACAAAAAAAGTTTTCAATCTCATTAAATGCCATTTGTAAGTATTCTGGTAAATACCATGATACAAGCCTGCTAAATCATACAGATGCAAAAAACTTTTTAGAAAACTTACAAGCCTCAAACAAATGCGGGAACTCCACTATCAATAATTATCGTGCTGCATTTAAATTCATATTTGAGGTTACTTTGAAAAAAGGCTGGAATGATTCTATTTTCCCTTATCTTTATGCTGATAAAAAGCTATAAACAAGGCTCAGAACTACTGGAATATTAGATACTACAAAGTTCCATAAATGGTATTCAGTATTAAAAATAAAATACACTTATGTGTTCTTTAGGAATCCAACAAGTAATAATTCATCTACTAGAAAAAGTCCTTGCTTAATACTCCTATTCAAAATCTCCAAAACCCTTTCCTTTGATATACCCATTTCACTTTGCATTTGCTCAATTAAAGAGTCTGAGAATACAATCTTTGGATTTTCATCCCATGTTTTCATGTGTTCCAAATAGCTTTCCAAGGCATCCTCAAACGACATCACCTCTTTAAATTCAATACAATCAACTTCTATACCTAAGAATTTCTCACAAAAAGCCTTTGCACAGATATCTAACACATTTTTATCAACACCATTACTCGGGTACCATGTTTCAATAGAACGAGGCTTTATATTATCTTCATTCCTTTGAGCCTCATACGGAACCTCATAAAAATCTGTATCATCTACCTTATCATATAAGTAATTGTATTTTATTTGGCAATCATACAAAAACTCAGCTATTTCTTTTACAAACTCTTTTTCATCAGGGTCATCTTTCAAGTCTTCCAAAGCACTTTCAAAATATGGTCTAGTGCAAATACATGTACAGGCAAGCTTTCTATAGCCATTTCCCCATTTTCGATACAAAATTAAATCTTCCCAAGAAGTATTGTTACAGAACCCGTAAATACTCCACCAAAAGTCAAAATGCATGACTTCCACATAAATACTTATTTTCTTCATAATATCTTCACCCTATCTGTTTTCCAAAAAGATTCATTTTCTGTAATTCTTCTTCAAACAAATCCATACCCTTAACGCAGAATCCCTTTCCTATCCGCGCTTTTGTTTATTTACGCGCTTTTGTACGACCCCCCTACACCAAAAAGCATCAAAAAAGTGTGTCCACGGAAACATAAAACACAGTACAAAAAAGGGGCTTATCGCCCCGAACCTTTGATATCAAGCTACTTCCGTTCTATCAACACGACTGACTCAACGTGTGTTGAGGCAGTAAAATGATAGAAATACGCAAAATTATTTTGATTTAAGAAGGGGGTCGCTTTAGGGGGTCGAAAACGACCCCCTAGCTGTCTATGATAACAAGCCATAATTAGCGCGTGGATAGTTTGTCGTTACTTTGTATTTTAACCCTATATTTTGGCATATATAACTGTCTCGTACCAACATCTAACATCATGATGCCTCATAAATAACTTATAGCTAGGGACAAATTTGTTAATGAGCAAGATTATTTCCCATAAATCAGAGGGCAAATGATAGTTACAAATCGCTAATTTAGGCTTCTGTTCTTTTATTACACATTCCGCACCCAAAATTGCATCAATTTCAGCACCTTCAATATCCAACTTAATCATTGTTACTTTTTTCTCTTTAAATTTATCATCAATTGATGTAACATCAATATTATATGGTGAAGACTCTACTATACACGAATCATAGCTATGGTTGTTAGAAAAGTACGCGTTACCGCTTTTACTATATAAACCCATGTTAAAAATTTCGATATTTTTTGCAGCACCCCCCAATTCTAACAACATTTTACTAAGACTTGCATAATTCTCTTTATCTGGTTCAAAGCTATATATGTTACCATATTTACCTTTACATAGGTCTAAATAGCTTTGAATAGTGTCCCCTATATATGCTCCTCCATCAATAACGCATTCATTATCTCTAAACTTAAAAATATCATCAATAAAGTATTGTTCTTCTGAAGATGTAATTTCCTTAAAAATAGCGGGGTCTTGAGTAAAAACATATTTTAATAACCCTAAAAAGACGTCCTTAGATGTTTTGTCATACAATAAATCATAAACTTTTTGTAGCTTATCAATGTTAAATAGATAGTTTATTGCAAATCTATGTAGTAAGTGCTTAACCCCTAATCCCTTAAGCCTCTCAGTTATTTCATCAGAACATTTTGTAGTTATGCAAATTGGAATTTCTAAAAAATTATCAAGAAGCTCATTTGGTGATATAATTTTTATATCGTTTAAATACTTTCCCCATTTGTTACAATCATCATCACAATAATATAATACCTGGATATCAGATGAATCGTATCCATCATCTAAAAAACTTTTACCTTTTTTGCCTGCCCCATATAATATCACATTAATTTTCTCATTGTGTCTGTTTTCAAATTTATTTATTATAATCGGATTTATTTCCCGTATATATTTATATATATTTTTCATTTAGATTTCTCCTCGTATATTACTTTTTAAAATTATATTTGCTCTAGAATCAAATCAAGATTAACCCTTTTATTATAAATTTGACCGAAGATATATTTTAGAATACTTACACAGGTATGTCTTAATATGGTCATAAAATATCTTATACGTTGATAGTTCTAATATTTTTGGAAATATATATTGATTCATCTGAAATTTTCTTTGTATGTGGTCTATTTATTACCCTAAAAATACCTCCATTATTGTGAACTACAGTAACTAAATTCAAATCTTTGTCAAATACTTTCCCGTTTTTAATAGTAAATTCGTCTTTATGGGCTATTATTACATAGTTAAATTCGTCATCTAGACAAATTATTTTACCTTTACAAATTTTATTTATTTCATAGTTAAAAAATAATTGATCAATTCCAAAAAACTCTTTACCTACATCTATAATGTCTGTATATACAGCCCTTGTTATTTCTAATATATCCTTCTTGGGACCACATATCATCCCTGAATTTTTCAGATTATCTTCTTTTATATTAAAATCTATATTCGGATTAATATCCAACATGTTATTTAGACATTCCGCTACCCATTCTTGGACTTTTAAATCGATAGGTTCAGTAACAAATCCCATTTTATCTTTAGTTATGTCAAATATCTGAGTAATGGGTTTTTGAAACCAAACATCGCCTCCATCGATAACCATAACATTAGTTATTTCTTCTTGTAGTCCATCAATTACAGTAGGAATATCCCTATTTCTTAGTGTAAAAACAGGCATATTTTTTTCAAAAGTATGAATCTTGACATTATATTTTTCACTAATCATATCCTTCTTTTTAGTACTCATTCCATAATCTA
>JAEWZA010000038.1 GCA_023395575.1 Bacillota bacterium | reverse complement strand
TCAATACTCACAGCTACATCCTTTAGCTGTGTCGGCTACAATACTTGTTCTTCACCTATTATTTCTAGTATCAATTTCTAACCGAGCTTCGCAATTATATATATATTACACTCGCGTACTATTTCTTGCAATAATACATCAGTATAAAGAAGATGTTTGTTTGCAAAAGCCTGTTTGAATACAGTTATCACGATTTTAAATTTACTATTGCAAATTCAGTGACACAATTAGCAATTTGTGTTATAATTTCGATTGTTAAGACTAGGTAGTATAAATATTCTAGAAAATACGAATATACTAATTAATAATGAATTTGATGCTGCCAAAGTCCGATATTAAAATTTTGGCAGGTTTAAAATAATTTTATTATAGGAGGATATGTGATATCTTTTATCGCATAGTATAGCAAGATGAAGAAGATTATGATGGAAGAGATGGTTGCATATTGCAATCAGTATGGATTTATTTTTCAAGGCAGTGAAATTTACGGAGGCTTGGCTAACACATGGGATTACGGACCATTAGGGACTAGACTCAAAAACAACATTAAAGATGCATGGAGATACTTTTTTATTCAAAGCAGAGATAATAGCTTCGAATTAGATTCAGATATATTGATGAATCCTACAGTTTGGAAAGCAAGTGGTCATTTGGACAGCTTTTCTGATCCTCTTCTTGACTGTAAAGAATGTAAAACAAGGCATCGTGCAGACAATCTTATCGGTGATTTTGACGAAAATGCAAAACCTGATGGAATGACTACAGAGGAAATGGTTCAATTTATCAGAACAAATAATGTTCCATGTCCAAAGTGCGGTAAATCAAACTTTACTGACATCAGGCAGTTTAACCTTATGTTTGCTACTGAAAGAGGAGTAACGCAGGGTTCTACTAGTACAATATACTTGAGACCTGAAAATGCACAGGGTGAGTATGTTAATTTCCTAAATGTGCAGAGAACAATGAGAGCAAAACTTCCTTTTGGAATTGGACAGATTGGTAAGGCTTTTAGAAATGAAATAACACCTGGAAACTTTACTTTCAGAACAATTGAGTTTGAACAGATGGAATATCAGACCTTCTGCAAGAAAGGTACAGATGAAGAATTATATGACTTCTTCAAAAATTATGGTATCAAATTCTTCAATATGCTTGGGCTTCCAAGTGAGCATTTAAGATTCCATGATCATGAAAAGCTTGCACATTATGCAAAGGCAGCATGTGACATAGAATATCTATTTCCTTTTGGATGGGGAGAAATTAACGGAACTCACAATAGAACTGATTTTGATTTGTCAAGACATGTTGAGTTCTCAGGTAAGAGATTGGATTATATAGACTTGATAACAAATGAAAAGTATATACCTTATATAATTGAATCCACATATGGAGTTGATAGATTAGTATTGGCTGTGCTTTTTGAAGCGTTACAAGAAGAGGAGCTGGAAAGCGGAGACACTAGACTTGTTCTAAAGATTTCTCCAGCATTAGCACCAATCAAATTAAATGTTCTTCCTGTAATGAAGAAAAAGCATGGTGAAAAGGCTATAGAAATATACAATTCTGTTAAAAAGCATTTCATGGCTACCTATGATGATGCCGGCAATATTGGCAGAAGGTATAGAAGAGGAGATGCAATAGGTACTCCGTTTGCTATCAGTATTGATGATGATACTTTAAATGACGGAATTGTAACTCTTAGAGAACGTGATTCAATGCAGCAGATTAGAATTAAAATTGAAGAATTGGTTGACTACATCAATGAGAAGACTAAATTGCCTATAGATAATATATAGTATTTTCCTTATTTTATCTACCACATGGGTGCTATCATCTGTGGCTTTAGGAAATAAAAAGAATATAAATATTAAAATTATTAATATACCCCCCCTTATAATGGTTATGTCTATATAACTGTTTTAAGGGGGCGTTTATTTTATAAAGGCTTTGATATTTATTTATTTATTTATTTATGTATCTCTTAATTATGGTTATAAAATTCAAACTTTTTAGTTAAATATACTATTTAAAGCTTAGTAAACCTATTTAAATTATTAAAACAACTTAAAATTAATAGGTTGAGCATTTAAAAATTTATTTTTTTGCAACTTATTTTTATAAATTACGTCTATATATTATAACGTCAGATTCAAAATGAATTTTTAGATTTTAGAAAAATTTTATTACTTCGTTATAACCAAATTTGAAAGGAGATTATTTAAATGAAAAGAATAACAGGATTTGTATTAGTAGCAGCCATGTCACTTTCAGTGGTTACTAGTGTGTTGGCTGATACAGAAAAAAACAATATTAATGTTTTAATAAGTCAAGTTTCTCAATATGATGATACAAATGGTGCGTTAGAGTTTAGATTTGGTTCTGTTAAAGGAAAAGTAACAGAAATAAGTGAAAAAAGAAGCGCAAATGATTTTTATTATATTACAATAGAAGGTGAAGATGGAAATATATCAAACCTTGTAATATCAAAGAGTACATATATTGTCGATAATGCTGAAATAACTAAAGGAACTGTTATTACAGGGTACTATAATCTTAATGCACCAATGATAATGATTTATCCTCCACAATACACTACTGAAGTAGTTGTTGTTGAAAACAATGAACAATTCATTAAAGTTGACATCTTCAATGAAGAACTTGTAAGTTCAGACGGATATCTTAAATTAAATATTAGTGAAGATACAGAAATTATTTCACAAAACGGTAACAAGTATAATGGAACAATATTTGATAAAAAGCTTGTTGTTACTTACAAAAACTCAACAAGAAGTATTCCAGCACAAACTACTCCAACAAAAATAGTAGTGTTAGATAATCAAGTAGGTGATGTGTCTACATTTGATATAATTGTTAATAATCAAAAGATTAATTGCTTGCCTGCATATACAAATGATAATGGGATAGTGATGGTTCCTGTTAGTAAAATAGTTCAGGCTTTAGGTTACAGTGTAAAATGGGATGGTAAAACAAAGAGTGTAACAATCGGTAAAGGGATTGTATGTACAATAGGAGATGATAACTACATTTATTATAAAATGGCACCTATTAAGTTGGAAACTGCTCCTGAACTCATAAAAGGAACTACATACGTTCCTATAAATTTCTTTAGTGATGTATTAAATATTAATGCTGACATAATTGGTGGACAAATTGTTATAGAAGATGAAAATATTACTAAGTAAACTTATTTAATAGCTCTATAATGAGCTATGTGAACAGAATTGCAAAATTTATATTTTCTTACAAGGAACTAAGTAGAATGAAAGAGAAGCTTTTTCAATTGCTTAGTTCTTTTATTGTAAAGAAAACCCCAGGTAAGTTGTAATTTTGTTTTGAAGTGGTTGAAAAGCATCTTTTATTTAAGTATTATTAGGACACTTTTGATGTTTTGACTAAAGGAGATTCTGTGCAGTAAAATTTATTTACTTTGTCATAAATTTTATTGCACTTTCCAGTCATGTTGGCAGACTTTATATTTGAGCATTTAGAATACATTTCTTTATTTACACATGCACAAATATGACATGGAAGGTTTCCTGCACATTGTCCTGTTAAGACACCTTCCAAGGCTTCAAGCATAATTACACTACTATTTAAATCATTAGAGACAAAATTTCTGAAATAGTTTTTATAATTCAAAACTTCAAAATTTAAGCACGGCTCTTTGAATAGCCATGGAATATCATTTTCCTCTTCAATATAAGTTTTGCTATTTATATAGGAGGCATCAGGTATAATGCATGGAATTAAAGAACTACAAGCCTCATACTCACCATGAGAACAAATATATTTATTTAAAAACTTATCAAAACTAAGATGCTGGCAAAAGACGCAAGATCTAAAGGAGTTAACTTTATGCCTAAAGTATAGCTTAGAGCCGAATATCTGCATGAATGACATCCTATAAACTAAATCCATAGAGAGTAAGTTAGAATTTGACAGCCATCTAAAAAATATATTCATTTTGTTATTTAAATATTCCAAAAATTATCACCCCCAAATCAATTCTAACACTAAATACCAAAAACTGGATGTATTTCCCTGAAATTGAAGAGGAAATTTATAAATAAATTTACAGATGCAATTATTTCTAACCCAACTTCCCATTGATGAACACCTATGATATATAGTTTATGAGTTCACGAAGGAATATTTTGCGAAAAAACAACCTATTATTAAACACCTATCTTACATATGTTATAATTATATGAGATAGCATTGAGATAATTTATTCCGATTCATATACGAGGAGAACAAAATGGAAAAATTTGTACACTTACATGTACATACACAATACAGCCTACTTGATGGTGCAAATAGAATAACGGATTTAATAAAAAGAGTAAAAGAGCTGGGAATGGACAGCTGCGCTATAACAGACCATGGTGTAATGTACGGAATAGTTGATTTTTATAAGGAAGCTAAGAAACATGGAATTAAGCCTGTATTGGGCTGCGAGGTATATACAGCAAAAAGGAGTATGCATGACAAGCAGGCAGGAATTGACTCGGACTATGGACATTTAGTACTGTTGGCTGAAAACAATATTGGCTATAAGAATCTTATGAAAATAGTTACGCTAGGCTGCACGGAAGGCTACTACTATAAACCACGTGTGGATTATGAAACGCTTGAGAAGTATTCAGAGGGTATTATTGCTCTGAGCGCATGTTTGTCAGGTGATGTTCCTGCTGCACTATTAAATAACGATTATGATAAGGCAGTACAACTTGCAAACAAACTTAACAGCATATTTGGACAGGATAATTTCTATTTGGAATTACAGCACAATGGCATAGCTGACCAGAATATGGTGAACCAGCAGCTTGTTAAATTATCCAATGAACTTGGTATTCCTTTGGTTGCCACAAATGATGCTCACTATTTACTAAAGGAATCAGCTCAAGCACATGAGATACTACTGTGTGTTCAGACGGGCAAGACAATAAATGATGAAAATAGGATGCGTTTTAACACTGATGAGCTGTATATTAAGTCCCCTGAGGAAATGTATAAGCACTTTAAGAATGTTAAATCGGCACTAGAGAATACTGTAAAAATTGCAGATAGGTGCAATGTTGAGTTGGAGTTTGGAAAGCTTCATTTGCCAAGCTTTGATGTGGAAGAGGGATATACTCCTTATGAATATTTGAAGGAAAAGTGTTATCAGGGCTTATTAGAGCGTTATGGTGAAAATTGTGATGAGTCCATTTATCAAAGGCTGGAATTTGAACTGTCTGTTATTTCACAAATGGGCTATGTGGATTATTTCTTAATAGTTTGGGACTTTATTAAATATGCAAGAGATAATGGAATTATGGTTGGTCCTGGAAGAGGATCAGCAGCAGGTAGTATAGTGTCATACTGTTTAAAAATTACAAGCATAGACCCTCTTAAATATAATTTGCTTTTTGAGAGGTTTTTAAACCCTGAAAGAATTAGTATGCCTGATATAGATATTGATTTTTGCTATGAGAGAAGACAAGAGGTTATTGAATATGTTGTTAAGAAATATGGCAAGGATAATGTTGCTCAAATAATAACCTTTGGTACTATGGCCGCAAAAAATGCAATTAGAGATGTGGGCAGAGCACTTGATATTTCATATGGGAATGTGGATATCGTTGCAAAAATGATTCCATTTCAAATAGGTATAACAATTGACAAGGCATTAGAAATTAATGCTGAATTAAAGAAAAAGTATAATGAGGATGAAGAGACAAGGCTTTTGTTAGATTCGGCGAGAAGTCTTGAAGGCTTACAGCGACATGCTTCTACCCATGCAGCGGGTGTAGTTATTTCAAAAAAACCAATTGTGGAATATGTACCACTTCAAATGAATGATAACAATGTAACTACTCAGTTCACAATGGGGCTATTAGAGGAACTAGGGCTTCTAAAAATGGACTTCCTTGGACTAAGAACACTAACTGTAATAAGAGATGCTTTAGAGCTTGTAGAGCAGGGACATAACAAAAAAATTGATATTTCTGGAATTGATTATGATGATAAAGCAGTATATAAAATGATAGGTGAGGGCAAAACAGTTGGAATATTCCAGCTTGAAAGTGCTGGAATGACTCAATTTATGAAGGAACTACAGCCTAACTCACTGGAAGATATAATTGCAGGTATTTCTTTGTACAGACCGGGTCCTATGGATCAAATACCCAGATATATAAGAAATAAAAACAATCCTAATGAGGTAAAATACGTACATCCTCTATTAGAAAATATTCTAAATGTAACCTATGGCTGTATGGTATATCAGGAACAGGTAATGCAGATAGTAAGAGAGCTGGCAGGTTATTCGATGGGCAGATCGGACCTTGTAAGACGAGCTATGTCCAAGAAAAAAATAGCAGTTATGGAGGAAGAACGCAAAAACTTTATCTATGGTATTACAGACGAGGCTGGAAATGAAATTGTAAAGGGTGCTGTAAAAAATGGAGTAGACGAGGCCACTGCAAACAAAATATTTGATGAAATGATGGATTTTGCAAGCTATGCTTTTAACAAATCACATGCAGCGGCTTATGCAGTAGTTGCGTATCAGACTGCATGGCTCAAGCATTATTATCCAACAGAGTTTTTAGCAGCTTCCTTAAATAGCTTTTTAGGCTCAAGTGATAAGGTATCGCAGTATGTCAATGAATGTAAGATACTTAATATTCAGGTTTTAGCCCCTGATGTAAATGAAAGTAGCGTTAAGTTTACTGTTGTTAATGAAAAAATACGCTTCGGGCTTGCTGCTATAAAAAATGTTGGAGAAAATGCAATACTATCTATGATTAGGGAGCGAGTACAGAATGGAGTTTTTACTTCCTTCCTTGATTTTTGTCAAAGAATTGATAGCCATGAAATCAATAAAAGGTGCATAGAGAGTTTAATTAAGAGTGGAGCTTTCGATTCACTAAATATATACAGGTCAAAGCTTATGGCTGTTTATGAACGCTTTCTTGATGGCATAGCACAATCAAAAAAGAAAAATATGGATGGACAATTATCTATTTTTGATTTAATGCAGGAACCTGAAGAAGCATTACAGGAGGACTATCCTGATATTAAGGAATACCCTTCAAATGTTATGCTGGGAATGGAAAAAGAAATGTTGGGGTTGTATGTTTCGGGGCACCCATTAAGTGAATATCAAAGTATACTTGACAAAAATGTTAATTTATATAGTAAGGATTTATTTATTAATGTTAACGATGAAGACTCAAATGAAATGCAGCTTGAAATGAAAAAGCTTGAGGACTCAATGAGAATTACTGTTGGAGGAATAGTTAATTCCAGAAAAACAAAGACTACAAAGAACAACAACTTAATGGCATTTATAGGTCTTGAGGATTTGTTTGGAACGATGGAGCTTATTGTATTTCCAACTATATACACAAAATATTCAGATTTGCTGCAAATGGAGAGCGTTGTTGTTGTAAAAGGTAGACTAAGTTTGAGAGAAGATGAGCAGCCTAAAGTAATATGTGAAGAGGTGTACCCTATAAATAGCCTTAAGGATAAAAACAATGGTGAAAAGGGAGTGTATATGACCTTTGAAAAACCTCTTTCAAATGAAGAAAGTAGTTCTTTCCGAGCCTTGCTCAAATATTTTAGCGGAACAACGCCTACTTATATTAGTATAAAGAATGAAAAAAATTTTAAAAAACTTGGCAGGCAATATTGGATTGATGTTAATAATGTTATAATAGAAGAGTTAGAGTGTCGATTAGGAAAAGAAAATATATTTATAAAATAACTAATTCTTCCATTAAAGATTTATTGGTGTTGGATTATTATCAACGGTTTGGTGCCGAAATAGTTGCAAAACTGAGAAGTAACTTGAAGTATATAAAAATAACATATTACAGTGCTTAATATTGATTTTTGGTGGAAAATAATATAATATAAATGTCGAGGTGGTTAAATGGACAGCCTAGAAGATAAAATTTCTGGTGAGTATGTTGCCATAAAGGCAGAGGAAAACGGAGTAACAATTATTGGTTTGACACGTGGAAGGGATACTAAGTTTCATCATACCGAAAAACTTGACAAAGGTGAATTGCTGCTTGCGCAATTTACAGAGAATACATCTGCAATTAAAATAAGAGGCAAGGCTATTATTTATTGCAGATATGGTACTATTCAATGCGGTGAATAACAATTTGAAAGGTAGTGTAGATTACGATGTGGACAGTGGTATATATGGCCCAGAGCAAAGAAGTAGCAAATCAGCTGCAGAATCTTTTGTCCAATGAAGGTATTCTTGTAAAATTAAGGCCAATTAGTAAAAATCATGAGAACAATGATAATTACTTTGAAGTCCTTGTTCCTGAGGCAGAGGTTGAGGAAGCACATAGCGTTATTATAGAAACGGGTTATTAATAAAATTATGTATGATGGCTTCGTGCATATGATGCTCGGAGCTATTATTGTGTTGTAAATAGAATAGTGTTATGAGTGATTGTGGAGGTTAGCAAGAAGGAAATTAAGTGTTGTTTAAAACTAGTTGCGTACCTCCACGAAGTATAAAATGATTTGCAAAAGCCAAAGTAGGACGTGGAGGTTAGGAAAAAAATGTATTACGTTGATACACCATTAACAGTCAGATATGCTGAAACAGATAGAATGGGCATAGTACATCATTCAAATTATGCAGTTTGGTTTGAGGCAGGCAGGACTGAATTTATAAATAAGTGTGGAATTTCCTATTCTGAGATTGAGTCAAAAGGTATACTTTTGCCATTGCTTGAGCTTTCTTGCAAGTTTATAAATTCATCTACATATGAGGATAAAATTATTGTAAGAACTCGTATTAAAAGTTATTCGAAAACCAGATTGAGCTTTAATTATGAGGTTTTTAAAGAACAAGATATGATAAAACCTATTACAACTGGTGAAACTGTTCATGTATGGACAAACAGTGGACTAAAACCAATAAATTTACAGAAACACTTTCCAGAGCTTTATCATATAATAAATATAAATGTTATTGAAGAAACATAATAGCTATAAAAAGTCTTATAATTAGAAAACCAACTTTTGGGAGTGTATACATTATTGAATTTTACAACCTTTAGTAAATTCCATAATAGTGTAAGACAATAAAATATTGCACTTAATATTGAATTTATGGTAGACTATGCTTACTAAAGTCAATAAATTGACTCAGTCAATAAATTGACTCAGTCAATAATTTGACTCAGCCAATTACAGTTCATTGTCATTTGTTTGATAGCATCAAATTTTAGTCGTATTTTGTTAGCTAAAGGCTTGAGCAATTTTAAAGTAAACTTGTTTCGCTTATCATAATTAATGTGGGTATCAGCTTTGGTGTATTGAATATAAATTAGTAAAATCAGGTGGTGTTTCAGTGGTAATTAACATTCCAAATATATTAACAGCGTTAAGACTAGTTATTGTGCCTGTTTTAGGTTATTCTATGCATAAAGAAAGATATATACTTGCTATAGTTCTTTTTGCTTTAGGAGGAATTACTGACGTCGTAGATGGCTATATTGCCAGAAAATTCAATATGATAACAAAGTGGGGTAAGTTTTTTGACCCATTAGCAGATAAACTCATGCAAATAACAGCATTGACTTTTCTTGTAATAAAGGATTTTATTCCTATTGTAGTGCTCATTATTGTAGTTTTAAAAGAACTATTGATGTTAATTGGAGGTATACTGCTCTATACAAAAGGAAAAACCGTTATTGGTGCAAACTGGTATGGGAAACTAGCTACCGTGATTTTCTATTTTGCAATAATTGCAACAATAATTCTTAGAATAGAGAGTTTAAGCAATAGTTATACCACAATAGCTATTAATATAACACTTAGTTTAGCAGTTATATGTACCCTATTTGCATTGGTGAGATATATAATTATTTATTTGAAGTTTTTAAAGAATTACGATAAGGATGCTAACTACAACTAATCCAAGCAAGCATTTTGCATGGGTTACTATTAATGCATATACATTTTGTAGTCTGAATAAGCAAAAATTCTATCTGAAAAGCTGAAGCATGTAAATGAAAGCTGATTTGTAGGTACACTTAAGGGTGTGCCTTTTAATATAATGTGGGGTTATGCCTCAAATTTAAATAAAAACAAGGACAACAATTATTTAATTTATTTTTTTTTGGTGTTCATACTTATCAATGAAAAGTTAAGTTTATAAAGAGTTTATAAATTAGTAATATTTTTAAGATATAACGAGGAAAGAAAATGCCTCCCACTTCTATAAGTAGCGGGTACCGCTTTGGTTTTCAGGAAGTGAGAATATCTCCCACCTCGCTTACACGCCGCTTATGTAATGAAATTTTTCTATAATGCAAAAATTTCATTTTTGAATCTAGGCGTTATAACTAATTT
>JAEWZA010000011.1 GCA_023395575.1 Bacillota bacterium | reverse complement strand
TTAAGCATCTCAGTGCTGATAATACTTGGCTGGCGACGGCCTGGGAAAGTAAGTCTCTGCCAGAATTATATCAGAGTTTCGAGCGCATAGCTTGAAACTCTGTTTTTATATGTAAAAATATAGGCATAGCCTTTAGCTTTTGTAACCTAAAGTACCATCTGAGATATCATATATAGATTGAAAAAGTTTGCTTAAGTTAAGATTACCACAAAAAATATAGTGATTTTTTACTTTATATGATGCTAAAAAGTAAATATTATAATAGATTTGGATTATAAAGAAGCTTAATAAATTTTGCTTTTTAATTGTTTTATTATAGATATATAATTTTAAGTTTTGTAAGCCATACTAAAAATATATAGCACGATTTATAAGTATATTTTAGATAATAAGTGTACTTTTCTTATAAAAGCATTTACAAAGCAAAATATAAGTATTAAAATAAATGCAGTATTTCAACTGTTTTGATATAGTTGAAAAAATAATGTTGGAATTTATAAAATACTGTAAAGTGGCTTAAATAATTGGACCTGTTCTATCTGTTGGATAAGCATATTATACTTTTTGAGGTCTAAATGACGTTCTTTCAGACTGTGCAGATAGAATCTAATTAAATGAGAACTAGTGGATAGGCTATAAGCTAACTATTAATAAGTTTCATACTTTTATTTTAGCAATGTACTTTACACTATCTAAAAAATATGAGGTATATTATGGATAAGGATAATCTAATAAGTAATATAAATAAAATGAAAAAAGAACAAAATGCTGTGATAGTTGCACATAACTATCAAGTAGATGAGGTACAGGAAATAGCTGATGTTGTAGGTGATTCGCTTGCGTTAAGCCAATTTTGTGCATCAAATAGCGCGGATACAATAGTTTTCTGCGGGGTTCATTTCATGGCAGAAAGTGCTAAAATTCTTTCACCTGAAAAAACAGTGTTATTACCAGAAATTAATGCAGGTTGTCCAATGGCAAATATGGTCACAGCTGATGCTCTCAGAGAAGCTAAAAAGAAATATCCTGATGCTGCAGTTGTATGTTATATAAACTCTAGTGCAGAGGTAAAAGCAGAATGTGACATATGCTGTACTTCATCAAATGCGTTAACTGTAATTAAATCAATAGAACAAAAAGATATTCTATTTGTTCCAGATCAAAACCTTGGCAGCTACGTGGCTAAAATGGTTCCTGAAAAGAATATTATTCTTTGGGAAGGATATTGTATTACGCATCATAGAGTTAAGGCAGATGAAGTTTTAAAAGCTAAAGAGATACATCCTGATGCGGTACTACTTGTACACCCTGAGTGCCAGCCAGAAATTGCAGAACTTGCTGATTATGTTGGAAGTACTAAGCAAATTATTGATTTTGCTAAGAATTCAGATAATGATAAATTTATAATTGGAACTGAGATGGGAGTTTTATATCAATTAAAGAAGGACAATCCTACAAAGACATTTTATCTTATGTCTAATGGGCTTATATGTCCGAATATGAAAAAGACTTCGTTACAAAGTGTCCATGATGCATTGGCATTTAAAAGATACAATATTACTTTAAGCGATGATATAATTAATCGTGCATCCCATTGTCTAAATAAAATGCTAGAAGTTTGCAAATAGTATAAAGGCTATGGGTAATAGGGGGAAAAATGGAAGAGGATGCGAAAAGGCTTGACGTTAAAGTCATTGATAAGGACGTTGTTATTATTGGAAGTGGTATAGCTGGAGTCTATACTGCATTAGAAATACCTGAAAGCTATCAGGTAGGTATTATTACAAAGGAAACCTTGGATATTAGTAACTCGGTGCTTGCTCAAGGTGGGATTGCAGTATCTCTAGATGAAAAAAATGATTCACCCGCACTACATTTTAAGGATACCCTTTTTGCAGGTGCAGGCCTTTGTGATCAAAAAAGTGTGTGGGTATTAGTAGAAGAAGCTGCAGAAAATATTAAAAAGCTCTGCAAGTTAGGTGTGAATTTTGATAAAAGTGGACATGAACTGTCACTAACTAGAGAAGGCGCGCATAGTGTAAATAGAATTATTCATTCTGGAGATACAACAGGTAAAGAGGTATGCGATACCCTAATAAGCGTAGCACATAAAAAAGAAAATATCTCTATATATGAAAGATTTTTTGCTGTTGATTTAATAGTTGAGTCTGGAAAATGCTGCGGAGTAATAGTTTATGATGAATTGGAAAATAACATAAAAGTATTTAGAGCAGATGCTGTTGTAGTAGCGACAGGTGGCTTTGGACAAATCTATTCACATACAACAAATCCTGAGGTTGCTACAGGTGATGGAGTTGGTATGTGTTTAAGGGCAGGTTCAGAAGCTATGGATATGGAATTTATTCAATTCCATCCTACCGTACTATATCATCCTAAGGATAAAAGCTTTTTAATATCTGAAGCAGTCCGTGGTGAGGGTGCTCAATTAAAAAATGATAATAACGAACGATTTATGCATAAATACGATGCTCTAGGTGAATTAGCCCCTAGAGATGTTGTCTCAAGAGCTATATTTCAAGAAATGTCTATTTCTGGAAATAAAAATGTATTTTTAGATATTACTTTTCAGAGTAGAGAACACCTCGAAGAGAGATTTCCCAACATATTTAAAACATGCCTTGAATATGGCATTGATATGTCTAAGGACTATATTCCAGTGGCTCCAGCAGAGCATTATTGTATGGGAGGAATTAGGACTGATGTTGACGGGCAAACCAACATAGCTGGTTTATTTGCTTGTGGTGAAGTGGCATGTACAGGAATACATGGTGCTAATAGATTAGCGAGCAATTCTCTTCTTGAGGGTCTGGTATTTGGTAGAAAGATTGCAAGAAAAATTGCTCAGACAGAAAAATTCTCTCAAAAACAAAATATTAGTATTAAAGATATTTATTCATTAAACTTAGATAATGAAGAAATTCTTAAACATATGAAACAAGAAATTCAGGAAACTATGACTAAGTACGTTGGTATTATAAGAGATGAGCACGGTCTAACAAAGGCTGCAGGCATTATTAATCAGATTCATGAAAATTATACAAAGTTGACTGGTTTTAGTTTGGCAAAGCTTGAGGTTGCAAATATGCTTGTGGTTGCGAAACTGGTAATTGAATCTGCTCTTGAAAGAAAAGAAAGTAGAGGAGCTCATTACAGGTCTGATTTTAATATGTCTGATGATGTTAATTGGAAGAGAAATATCGTAAAGAAATTAAATGGGGGATTATAATGAAGCTAGATAAATTATATATACATGATACTATTATGAATGCACTAAAAGAGGATATGCCTTTAGGAGACATAACAACTGACAATATTATTAGTGAAGTAGAAGTATCAAAGGCGGAGTTCTTAGCTAAGCAGGATGCTGTTATAGCTGGTCTTGATATAGCAAAATATGTTTTTGAGATACTTGATAGTAGTGTAGTATTTAAGGCATTAGTAAAGGATGGAGACAAGGTTAAAAAGGGAGATATAATTGCTGAAGTTAGCGGCTCAACAAGAGCATTGCTCAAAGGTGAGAGAACTGCATTAAACTTTTTACAAAGGTTATCTGCAATCGCAACTATGACTGACAGATATGTTATCAAAGTACAGGGGCTTCCTGTAAAAATAGCTGATACAAGAAAGACTACACCTGGGTTAAGACTTTTAGAAAAATATGCAGTAAGTGCAGGTGGGGGCTCGAATCATAGATTTTCATTATCAGACGGTGTACTTATAAAGGATAATCATATAGCAGCAGCTGGAGGAATCACAAATGCAGTTGAGCGTGTAAGAGAAAGTATACCTCATACTGTGAAAATAGAGGTAGAGGTTGAATCAATGGAAGAGGTTCAAGAAGCATTAGACTGTAAAGCTGATATTATTATGCTTGATAACATGTCAACACAGCAAATGACGGAGGCTGTACACTTAATTGATAAGAGGGCTTTAGTTGAAGCATCCGGAAATATGACTGAAGAAACTATATACGACGTTGCTTTAACTGGAGTTGATATTATTTCTATAGGAAAACTTACACATTCTGCAAATTCAATAGATATTAGTATGAATATTTTTTAAAACATATTGTAAAATTTGAAACTGGGGATAATTAAATTAGTTATCCCCAGTTTTTTTTAGTTATACACAATTAAAATATTCAAAAGCTGTGTAAGCGTTCAAAATCAAAAGGTTAAGGACAATATAAAATTAGCATTTAATCCACAGATACACATATAAATGTGGATTATTACCTACAAATATAGTTATTAACTCACTTGAGAAAGTTATATACTAAATGTTGTTATTAGGAGGCATAATTTAATGCTATATATAGTTTATATTGTATTATAGCCTTTATAGTATGTGTGAATATTGTGGATAATTTGTTGAATGAAAGAATTTCCTAAATATTTATCAACATATTAGACAAAATATTATTGTACGCTTAAAAAAATCTATTATGGGCGATTATAGCGTATTATTTTATCTTTATTTAAACTTAATACGCACACACCAACCGCCCAAAAAGGAGGCACAACCATGAGTAGACATAAAAGTACGATGTCAGAAGCCCTTAAAGAGGAAATCGCCAAAGAACTTGGAGTCTACAACACAGTTTCTTCTGATGGATGGGGAGCAGTAACTTCAAGAGATTGCGGAAACATGGTAAAGAAGGCAATTGAAATGGCTGAAAGAAGTGTCAACCAATAGTAGAATATTTTAGCGTAGTTAAGCCTGCAGCAAGTGCGTATTGTACTTGCTGCAGGCTATTTTAAACCTTCACTTCAAGGAATATAATATTGAGCATAAGCTTAAAATATTTTGCTAAATAGCAATTAATATGCAATAGATTGATTTTACTTGGGAATTAATTTATTATAGAGATATATTTAGTAAAATAAGAGTTATAAACATTAGATGAGTTTTGTTAGGTATTGATAGAGGAGGGCATATATTGAAGAATGCACTATTCGCATATAATCCCGTATCGGGAGGTCACAAAATACCAAATGAATTAGACTACATATTGGCAGCATTTCAAAAGAACGGTATACTTGTTCAACCATATAGACTTGTAGATGGTGACAGAGACAATTTAGTACATTTATTAAAATCAAGTATATATGATTTTGTTATAGCTTCTGGTGGGGACGGAACAATAAATTCTATCGCAAACATACTTCTGGAAAACCAAATTGAAATGCCCATTGGCGTAATTCCTTCAGGAACATGTAATGACTTTTCAAAAAGTATTGGTATAAACTCATTGCAGGAGAGTATTGATATTATACTTGAGGGAAAAATTCTAGCCTGTGACGTAGGCTTTATTAATGAATCTCAATATTTCCTGAGTACTTTTGCAGGAGGGAATTTAGTAGATGTTTCCTTTAGTACAAATAGTGACTTAAAAAAGAACTTCGGACCATTTGCCTATTATCTTAAAGGATTGTCAGAAGTAGCTAACATAAAAAGTTTTGATTTAAAAGTAACAGCTGATGACAAGGTAATAGAGGGAAAATTTTTATTGTTTTTGATTGTTAATGGCAGACAAGCAGCAGGTTTCCCTAATTTGGTAAATGATGCTGATTTAACAGATGGATATATGGATATAATTCTTGTAAAGAAATGCTCAAATATTAATTTGGCTAGCATTTTCTTTAAAGTATTAAGTAAGGATTCTGTGAATGATAAAAACGTAATAATACTTAAAGCAAAGAATTGTGATATTACTAGTAAATCACAGATAGCTATTACAATTGATGGTGAAAAATCAGAGTTATTTCCATCTCACATTGAGTTTAAAAATAAATTGCTGAAGGTATTTGCTCCTCAAAGTGTAGTAGCTTTTAATAATCAAAATATTTAAGATTAATAAGTTTTTAAAATCTTTTGTACGTGCCGGAATTAATGAATTCTATATTGATGAGCAATAAAGATTATATTTAAATATCTATTTGCATAAAAATATAGAATTCATTAATTCATTCATATACCTAGAATTTATATAAAATCCAATGCCTAAATAAACTACGTAAATTAATATTAATTTTTTCGAGATTTATCTCAGCTGTTGCTTAAGTGTAATTTTAGCCAATATTTTTCAATATGAAAGGTATTTAATACATTTGGTGCTTATTGTCCTTGAAGGATACAAGTAGCTGATTTCGCCCATTAACGAAGGTTTTTCGTACATAATATCCGTTGGTTAAAAGTAAGTCATAAAGATTATCAGTCTGATGGAAATAATTATTGCCGATGTCAAGAATCAAGGTTTCGCCTGGTTTTAGTTTACTTTCAACTATATCAATGGCATTATCTTCATTTAACATCTCGGAATTTATTATATTATTTTGTAATTCCATTAAAAATCACCTCTTTGTCATTTTAGTTAAGTATCTGCAGAACGTCCACAACCAATATAAATAAATATTTATAACTGAAAATATTACTGTTCAAAAACTGTAAAACTATCAATTTTTAATGCTCTCATTATTATTTACCCATTGCAAAAAAAATATTAATATCATATTTTTCTTAGCATAAAATAGTCTTATAGTTTATAGTATATATATTTAGCTATTAGCATTGATTCATAGATTTTCAAGACATTTCTTATTTCACAAGATATGAATATATATTTACATTATTGGCTAAAATAATATTGACCTCACAAAATACATTTTGACCCCCTTTACATGGTTAGTCGGACACGGCTAACCTTCTTTTTTCAGAGGCTAATCGCAAATCAAATTTAAATTGATATAACAAAAATCCAGATAAAAATCTTTTTAATCTATATATAAAATATTATGTGAAATAAATAGTTGAGTATGAGGTATATACTTGTATTTTCTAAGTTAATTTATGATAATAAGTATTATAGGGAACAAGTCGTTCAATGAATGGTATATGTACTCTACTATAAAATATAATGTGAT
Source organism: Bacillota bacterium (assembly GCA_023395575.1). Lineage (GTDB taxonomy): Bacteria > Bacillota > Clostridia > Acetivibrionales > DSM-1351 > Ruminiclostridium. Next base: position 1,723 of record JAEWZA010000011.1, on the reverse strand, counting down.
TGTTATGGAGGTTACTGAATGATGAAAATTGCAGGTCTTATAGACCATACAGCACTTAAGCCTGATACTACTAGGGAACAGATAAAAGTTCTTTGTAAGGAGGCTATAGAGTATGAATTTGCTTCAGTGTGTGTAAATCCATGCTATGTAAAACTCTGTAGTGAACTATTGAAAGATTATAGAATAAAGGTATGTACTGTAATTGGGTTTCCATTAGGTGCTACAACTACAGCAACAAAGGTTGCAGAAGCAGAAGAGGCAGTGGAAAACGGTGCTACAGAAGTAGATATGGTAATTAGCGTTGGTGCAATAAAATCTGGTGATTATGATTTTGTAAAAAGTGATGTTGCTGCAGTTGTTCAAGCAGTTAAAGGAAAGGCTCTCGTTAAAGTAATTTTAGAGACCTGCTTACTTACGGAGGATGAAAAAGTTAGGAGCTGTATTATTTGCAAGGAAGTAGGTGCTGATTTTGTTAAAACTTCAACTGGATTTAGCACAAGCGGAGCCACTGTTGAGGATATTAAACTCATGAGGTCTATAGTTAAGCCTAGTCTAGGAGTTAAGGCCTCTGGAGGGATACGTGATTACAAAACTGCAAAGGCTATGGTAGACGCTGGTGCTAGTAGAATTGGTGCAAGTGCATCAATAGCAATTGTATCTGAGGAAAACCAATAATAGTCTTACTATAAACAAGTTGATAAAATGTGTGTAATATGTAGATTGAATGTGGATAATAAGCTTTAAATAGTCTTATTTATCCACATAAATCCAATATTTTGTGCATAAATATGTTGATAACTCAAAATATGTGTGGAAAACCTGTGATATTTTCATATCAGATTTGAGGATAGATTTAAATGGCTTAAATCTAATGAGAATATCGAAGGAATAATATTGTACATAAATAAATCCAATATGTGCATATTGTTAATATATATGTGGATAACTAGTTTGCTTACAGTAAAGTTATCCACAGAAACACTATATTTTGTGTATGAATCTGTTGATAAAACTATATATACGTGGATAATTTGTGGTTTTTATACTGTTAAAACTGTAGATAATGTTAAAATATCCACTGATTTAATTTACTTAGCCAAGTAATGTATGTATTTAGACATTATTAATGGAAAGTCGTGTTAGTAATAGCATCTTTGTTTTTTCTAATTATTATTAAGTACAAGGCTAATATTCCAAGGATACCAATGACAGTAACAAGAATTCCTTGCTTTAGGTAGGGATAGATTAGCTTTATTTCGGTATGTTTGTTTGTTACTATTAACAAATTATTCTCCTTCTTTATGCTATCGTTAAGCACAAAGTTATCTTGAAATGCTAAAGTAGTATTTACTCCTTTTACAGGGGTATCGATGATTATCATATCCTTTTTATAAATTAAGTTTATATTTACCAGCTCTCTATTGGGCAGTGAATTTTCTTCCATGTTAAGAGTTTCAGATATTATATTCATTATAGCTTTGTCATCAGTCTGCATGGCATGAAATAGAATATTTAATCCTATAAAAGTGATATTTTTATCCTCATTAGTGCCTATAAAATCCAAGTCCTGTGTCAAGTAAGCAAATTTTCCTGTTGGATACTTAATATTATCTAAATAAACTGTATTCCAGGTTGAATAATTCTCATTAAAATTGTTATGCATAACAGAGTTGCCCTTATATAATAAATTAGGATACTGTTTTTCAAATGAAATAGTTTGAGC
>JAEWZA010000446.1 GCA_023395575.1 Bacillota bacterium | reverse complement strand
TTCAAGTGGTAAAAGAAAGGTGTCTGTGTGGGATGATTTGGAGGTAAAAGGTTCTGCTACAGTAAGCAAAGACTTGAAAACCTTATGTGCAATTATTCCAAGTGTAGGTAATGGAATAAATAACGGAATATCCTTTCCAAGGGAATATAACGGAGATAAAGGTGATTCTGCTTGGATTAGGTATTATCAGGATTCCTTGCGTGGTGGAAAAGAAAATATGACTCTTGAAATAGGTATCGGTGACGATGTTGGAAACGGAAAATATAATGGGGGCGGAGACCGTATACGTCTATATGCCAGCGGTGGAGTTTATGTAGACGGTTATTTTTATTACAGCTCATCCCGTGAACTAAAAGAGAATATTACGACATTATCTACCGATAAGGCTAAGAGAATACTGAATGGACTAAACCCGGTTGCATTTAATTTTAAGGGAGATAACAAAAAAACAACACTGGGCTTTATAGCGGAGGAAGTACCGACAGAAGTTGCAGCAGTTGATCATAAGGCTATTAGTCCTATGGAAATAGTTGCTGTTCTTACAAGTGTTGTAAAGGAACAAAGAAAAGTGATTTCAGAGTTGAAGGAACAAGTTGAAGCACTTTCTTAGCAATGCAAATATTAATAATAAATTAGTCGAAAATCAAATAAATTGAATAATTACAGGAGGATTAATTATGAAAGAACAGATAGAAGCACGTATTAATGAACTTAAAGGACAGTTGGAGGAAGGAAATAAAATGATTGGCGATTTGGAAACAAAACGTACAAATTTAATGTATACACTTCTTAGAATAAACGGAGCTATACAGGTTCTTGAGGAACTTATTCAAAAGGAAGATAAAACAGAGCTTCCTAATGAAGCATAAGTTTGCTGACTACTGTTTGTATGCAAATTAGTATCACAAAAGTCAATTATTTGGGATTATATTGGCAGAATACTTTCAGCCATAATTGACTTTAGTCAATTTATTTTGGACTATATTGTGAGAATACTATGAGCCAAAATTGACTTCTACTGTTATGAAATAGCAGTATTTTGAGTATTCGGAGGAAGAGGCAAATGGGAAAAGAAATTAAAAGAATGAATTATTTAGACGGTCTCTTGCTAAAATCAGAAGACTACAATTTGGATAAAGAGTATCAAAGAAGACTTCTTGGTTTACACAATCGTTATCTTCATTCATCTGGGATTGCCGACGGGCTGGAAGTAGAGCCGGTAAATGACAGCAATATGGAGGTATATGTTACAGAAGGGGCAGCACTTGATATCACGGACAACGGGTTGGATGGAACCAACATAGAAGAAAGCACAAGCAGACTAATTGTAATATATGAGGGTCACCCTGACAATCCCGTAGATCTTTCCGAGTATACTGCAGGTGAGGATATTTACATTTATGTTACCTACTTAGAGAACAATGCAGACTGGGATAGTGAAAATGGTCAAGGACAAGAAATCCATATTTGGGAACTGGGAAAGATAAACCATAGTACGACAAAGCCAGTAGATACCAAAAAAAACATTCTGTTAGCAAGAGTAAGACCCAAAGAAATTATTGATAGTGAAGGTAATAAAGAAACTATAATTGATAATCAATGTATTTACTATGTTGATATTGATGGAACCCAGCTACGACAAATGGTAGGCTCTCAGTCCAGGGTACTTGGAATGAATAAAATTAATTTTAAAATGGGAGATGACAACACTGTCGTACCTGCAATAAATACTTCAAAGATGGCAGTAGGAAATAATGAAGAGATTGTTTTGGATATTGATTCTACGTTTTCTAATTTTACTGGAATAGTAAATACAGAGAAGGATTTCAGCTATGAGGGAGTATTAATTTGCCTCAACAAAGATGGAAAAGTTGATGAGGAAATGGAATTAGATAATAGTTTCTTAGAACTAAACAAAAATGATGATGATCCAAAACCAGATAATTTTAAACGAAAAAATGCAGGTCTTGATGTATGCAGAGGAGGGCCAGGTATTGCACCAGATGCCAGAATAGTATGGTCTGAAAAAGAGAAAGTATGGAAGGCTGGTTTTGAAAATAGTCTTAGTACAATACTATATGGCCCTAAATGTGAAGAACTTATTGGAAGCATTTATAATTGTGATGAAATGCACAAGCACAGCAGTTTATCTTCAAAAAAAGGCACAATCTTAACTGTTGATTCCAATGGGATAATATCAACGAAAGCTAATTTGACAATAAATAATAAAAATGTAATTTTTTCCTCAAGCAGTAAAGGAGGAAAACTGGTATGGAATAACATTAATCAACCTTTTGTACAATTACCTTTAGATGGACCACTATTTGTTGGAGATAGCTCAGGGGCTTTAGGAACAACTTCGGAGGGTGAAAAAGTTGCTCTCTCATGGAACAGTAAAGGAAAATGGGGAAAAGTAGGTATAGGATCAATCAATCTTAGCCGTGAGGATGATGAACTAGACATTGCGGGTAGCTTCAGACTGCTAGCTGATTCTAATCCTATAAGAATAACTTCTAAATGGACTGCGTTTCCGGATAAAACTAAAAATCATGCAGAAATCTGCAATGATACCTCATATCATAAAGCGCTGATGATAGTTGGCAATCAATCTGCAGGACAGGGCAGGAAGGTTGCTATATGGGATAGACTGGATGTAGCTGGTTTATTGTATGTAAACGGAAGCATGGAGATGACAAAAGTTCTAAATGTTACTGCAGGTACTGGAAACAACGGAATAATTTTTCCTAATGATCCCGGAGGAGGCTCAGGAGATAGTGCATGGATTAAATACTATCCTAAAGCTCATAACATTGAAGAGTGTACACTTGAAATAGGAACATCCAATGACAAAAATGACCACATTGTATTCATTGCTTCTGGAGGAGTAGGAATAGGAATCAAAGAACCTAAAGAAAAATTTGATGTTTTGGGTAAAGTTCGTATATTGGAAGAAAAAAATCCTTTGCGTATTACAGATAATTGGTCTTCCTTTACCAATAATTCGGTAAATAATTCTGAAATCAGCAATGACACCGTTGAACACGAAGCTTTGATAATTGCAGGAAACAGAACAGGCGGAAATAACAGAAGAGTAAAGGTATATGATGACTTGGATGTTAACGGTACGTTAACTGTCACTAAAAATTTACAAGTGGATGGTGCTTTAATACCGGGTATTGGAGATTGTGCGGTTAAGGGAATACTTTTTAAGCTAACAGAAGAGCAAAAGAAATTAATGGGATTACAAGGGGAAAAGGGAGATGAAGCTTGGATAAGGTATTATTCTGATACGCTACGCGGTGGTGGTGGAAACATGACTCTTGAGATAGGAATAGCCAATGATTCTAACATAGAGACTATGTTAGTTAAGGAATGGGTTTCAACCTGTCCAGTACGATATTCAAGTTCATGTGGATATTGGAATAAATATGAACGTACCTTTGTGGGAAATGGCGGAGATAGACTGCGTTTACATGCTAGTGGTGGAGTTTTTGTTGATGGGAATTTTTATATAACATCTTCAAAAGAATACAAAGAAAATATTACTAAACTTAGCAAAACAAAAGCAGCAGAGGCAATTAATTCACTTGAGCCAGTTGAATTCAATTTTATAGGGGACTCACAAGTCACAATAGGTTTTATTGCAGAAGAAGTATCAAAAAGTCTGGCTGCATATGACAAGAAAGCTATTGATCCAATGGAAATTATTACTGTTTTGGTTGATGAAGTAAAGACTCAGGAGAATGAATTAAAAGCACTAAAGAAAAAAATAGATGCACTAAAACGAAGAAAAATTTAAAATAAAAAACCAAATTATAGGAGGATTAGTAAATGAAAGAGCAAATCGAGGCACGTATTAATGAGTTGAAATTGGAGTATGAGGAAGGAAGTAAAATGCTGGAAGAGCTTGATATGAAACGGGCAGGCTTAGGTCAGACAATGTTACGAATTAGCGGAGCTATGCAAGCTTTAGAGGAACTAATTGTAAAAGAAAATGAGACTGAGAATACATAGTATAAATGCAAAGCCCTAACACAAATTTGAGAATACGGAGGATAGGCAAAATGTCAAATGAAACCAAGAGGATGAATTATTTCAATGGACTGTTACTAAAAGAAGAAGACCTGACTCTTGATCAAAATTATCACATACATCAGCAGCGTCTACATAATGGATCCTTTCATGAATGGGGGGTTGTAGAAGGGCTGGAGATAGAAGAGGTTCCAAACCTTCCAAAGATAATTGTCAAGCAAGGACTTGCAATAAATAAAGTAGTTGATCCAAAAACAAATATGATGATTGGTCAGGAAATTTGGATAAATGAAAACCACATTGATAATCCATTAGACTTAAAGGACTATAAAATTGATGAGAATATTTATATTTTTGTCAGATATAAGGAAGAGGAGGCTGATGTAGATAGTAAAAAAGGTGGAGATAGGAAGATACATATATGGGAACGTTCTGAAATAAAGCATTCAAATCAAAGACCTGAAAATCCAAGAGAAGATATTATTATAGCTTGTGTGAGATTGAAACTGGATATTAATAATAATAGGGTAATAGATACAGAAAATATAAAGTACGATTACATTGTAGATGAAAAAGGGCAAAAGGTTACAGTTCGTACTTATGCTGTTACTGATGGAAATTCTCAGGAATTTGGTCAAATCAGAATAGGAAATAAGGAAAGAATTAATTTACCTCATATTGACGGGAAAATTGAAAACAATAAAGACGGATTAGTGGTTAATTCACCATTTACTAATTTTACTGGAACAGTTACAAG
>JAEWZA010000421.1 GCA_023395575.1 Bacillota bacterium | reverse complement strand
CTATAAACCAGTTTAACGATGGAAGCAGGTTTGTTTCTGGTAATAGATGCGAAAGAGGCGCAGGAATAGAAATTAGTGATGAGGATGTGCCTGACTTATATGATTATAAATATAAGAGAATTTTCGGGTATAAGCAAAAAAATGATATTGAATATACAAGAGGAACAGTTGGAATACCACGTGTACTGAATATGTATGAAAACTACCCTTTTTGGTTTACATTTTTTAATCAACTAAAGTTTAGAGTTGAGCTTTCACCTAGATCTGCAAAGAAAATTTATGAGTTGGGTATTGAAACCATGCCATCTGAATCAGTTTGCTATCCTGCAAAGCTTGTACATGGTCATATAATGAGTCTGATAAACAAAAAGGTCAACTTTATATTTTATCCTTGTATACCTTATGAAATGCTTGAAGATGAAGGTGCAGACAATCATTACAATTGTCCAATAGTAACTTCATATCCTGAAGTTATTAAGAATAACATGGATGTATTAAAGACAAATGATATAAAGTTCTTTAAACCCTTCCTGCCATATGATAACAAGGGTAAGCTGAAAACCAGACTTTATCAGGTTTTGGGCAAAGAATTCAATATATCTAAGTCTGAAATAGATGCTGCAGTTGATAAGGCATGGGCTGAGGATGAAAATGCAAAAAATGATATAAGGAAAAAGGGAGAGGAAACCCTCAAGTATATCAGAGAAAATGGCAGAAAAGGCATTGTATTGGCAGGAAGGCCTTACCATATAGATCCTGAGATTAATCATGGAATTCCTCAGATAATAAAATCTCATGGGTTTGCAGTGCTTACTGAGGATTCAATATCCCATTTGGGAATTACAGAAAGACCGCTAAGAGTTGTTGACCAATGGAAATATCATTCTAGGCTGTATGCAGCTGCAAACGTAGTAAACGAATATCCTGAGCTAGAGCTGATTCAGTTAAATTCCTTTGGATGCGGACTAGATGCTGTTACAACTGATCAGGTGCAAGAAATACTAAAAGCAAATGATAATATATATACTGTTTTAAAGATAGATGAGGGAAATAATCTAGGAGCTGCAAGAATCAGAATCAGATCCTTGGTTGCTGCAATTGAGGAAAGAGACAGGAAAGAGGTAAACCATCAAAAGAAGCACAGCAGTTTTGAGAAGATTATATTTACAAACGAAATGAAGGAAAAGCATACTATACTTGCACCGCAGATGTCACCAATACATTTTCAATTCCTTGAACCTGCCTTCAGAACTGCAGGGTATAATATTGAAGTGTTGCCTGAGGTCAATACTGCTGCAATAGAGGACGGACTCAAGTATGTCAATAATGATGCCTGCTATCCTTCTATAATTGTAGTAGGTCAGATAATACATGCTTTAAAGTCTGGAAAGTACGATTTGAACAAAACTACTGTCTTAATTACACAGACTGGCGGTGGCTGCCGTGCAACAAATTATATCGGATTCTTGAGAAAAGCATTAGTAGAAGCTGGTATGCACCAAGTACCTGTTTTATCTCTTAATGCATCGGGCTTGGAAAGTCAGCCTGGATTTAAAATATCACTAAAGCTCCTTGATTTGGCTCTAAAGGCTCTTGTCTATGGTGATCTCCTTATGAGAGTTCTGTATAGGGTACGCCCATATGAAAAGATACCAGGCTCTGCTAATGAGCTTTATCAAAAGTGGGTTCAGGTATGTTTAGCTTCTATTCGTGAGAATAAAAGGGGCAGCTTTAAAAAGAACATTAAGGGCATCGTAAAGGAATTTGATGAATTGGAGCTTAACGACATTGTTAAGCCTAGAGTTGGACTTGTTGGCGAGATTTTGGTAAAGTTCCATCCTGATGCAAATAACAATGTAGTAGATGTTATAGAGGCAGAAGGTGCAGAGGCAGTAATGCCTGATTTGATTGACTTCTTCCTGTATTGTGCATATGATGCCAATTTTAAGTATAAAAGGTTATCTGGTACAATTAAGAACTTGATAATTAATAACTCTGTTATAGCTGCTATTGAATGGTATAGGAGATATTTAAAAAAATACCTTCATAAAAGTAAAAGGTTTGAATCTCCAAGCTCCATTTATCATTTAGCTGATTGTGCTTCTGAAATTCTATCACTTGGAAACCAAACGGGAGAAGGCTGGTTCTTAACTGCGGAAATGATTGAACTTATAAAGAGCGGTGCTGGAAATATAGTTTGTATGCAGCCTTTTGCTTGTCTGCCAAACCATGTTACAGGTAAGGGTATGATAAAGGAGCTTCGCAGAAGATATCCTGAATCTAATATAGTTGCTGTAGACTATGACCCAGGCGCAAGTGAAGTAAATCAGTTGAACAGAATTAAGCTGATGCTGTCTGTAGCCTTTAAGAATATTAGGGGCGAAAAGGATGAGCCTAAAGACGAAACTGTTGAGGTTAAGGAAGAGGAAAAGCAGGCAGAATAGAGTAAGGAAAGCTAGAGATTCATCTTTAGTTATTAATGCATTCATATAGAATTTATAGAATTAAAATACAAGGACTGAGCCAGATAATCTATCTGCAACTCAGTCCTTGCGCAATTTTATTATGTTTTCCAGTCATACAGAGTATAGTTATTATCCCATAGGCAGTTCAATAGTTGCCTTAAACAAATCCCCGTCAATTTCAATATGGAAGCTTCCTCCTTGAAGCTCTGTTAAGCTTTTTGCAATTGATAGTCCTAATCCGGAGCCTTCGCTATGGCGGGAGGCATCTCCTCTTTTGAAACGCTCCATTAGCTCATCTTCATTAATATTTAGCTCATATGCAGAAATGTTTTTTATAACGATTTTTACACTATCGGCGGTGGAAAATGCGTCAATATATACTCTTGAGTTGGGTAGGGCATATTTGAAAACATTTGATAACAAGTTTTCTATTACCCTCCACAGCAATTTTCCGTCAGCATAAACCAATAGCTTGGAGGAAGGCATATTTATTTTGAAATTCAAGCCCGACTCTTCTATTTTATCCGACAACTCTCCAAGACCTTGAGTTATTAAGGATACAGTGTCTAGTTTTTCAAGGTTTACAGCTATACTGCCACTGCTTGCTTTTGCTGCCTCAAATAAGTCCTCAGTCAAGGCTTTAAGGCGTTGGGATTTATTGTCTATTATACTTAAATATTTTTCTGCATTTTCAGAATGAAGCCCCTCACTTTTCAGTAAATCTACATAGGTTATTATGGAGGTCAAAGGGGTTTTCAAATCATGGGACACATTTGTAATTAGCTCTGCCTTCATACGTTCTGACTTAACTTGACTGCTAACAGCGTTTTTAAGACCATCGGCAATTCCGTTTATTGTGCCGGATAATTGCTTAAACTCCTGCATTCCTTCCTGTGGTATGTTATATGACAGTTCACCTGAACGGATTTTTTCAGCACCCTCGTAAATAGTTTTGAAAATTTTATAGTACTTAAGTATAAAGTAAATTGATACTACATTAATACCAACTATGCCGACAAAGCCCGTTAAAACCCCTAAAGAACCTGTAAGAAATAGAAGTATACATACAATAGTCAAAAATGAATATGACCCGAAAATAAGCACTAATCGTATTGCTATTGGGCTTGTATCATAAACAGAGCCAATTTTTGAGATTAAGTTCTTGGATTTTGAAATAATCCATATACAAATTTTATATGTAATAGTATGGCTTATAACCTCATGTCTTTTAACACGTTTTGAAAAGATTGTTACAAATAATATTCCTATAAGAGTACCTAATGGAACTATCAGACAAAAACCTATTAAAAGGAGACTGCTATTGA
>JAEWZA010000313.1 GCA_023395575.1 Bacillota bacterium | reverse complement strand
TTATACGGTCGGCGGAAGTGCTTGTTCTGAACCGCAATTATTTCAGCGTCAATTTCGGGAGCGAGCCATAGGTATATACTGCACGGGAGTACTATTTAAGCAGTTTATTGTTGATATATATTATTTCTTGTTTTGAAACAGCCCCTAGCACTAATAATCTCATAAAGCTGTTCTCAGAACTATTATGTAAAATTAGCTTTCCTATCTTATATCTAATTCCTAAGCCTACCAATCAAGGTATTTTTAAAAATACACCATGTAAGCACCAACCATACTTTCGAGTTATTTCGTCAACAACCATTGATATGTTTGAACACCGATAGATTTTTGGGTTGGAAAGTTGAGTATATAAAACCTTGAAATTGCATCAAGAAATTTATATGCTTGCATAAAATACATGACTATATTTTTGTTAAAAATCTATAAAATAATATAAAATAGTAAAAAAATCTACTTTTTAATTAAAAATATCACCTACATACTGACAAATAGTTATTATATAATAATACATATATGTAATAATATAGAGCACCTAGCTATAATTCAAAGCTTATTTTCTCAGGGTAAAACGTAGTGAGTGTGTGACTTATCAAAGGATATTTGCAAGAGTCACTTGGTCGACCTTCGTTTCTACCAAAAAATCAACTTAAAATAGTGGCAAACTAAGTATTTATTCTCTGGCATATAATAATTAATCTAATGGCAGTTAAAAAAAACTGAGAGGCTTAAAACAATAATTTAATATTGGGGGAAATTAAAATGAATTTCGTTGGTACATGGATGCTACGTTTTGCTTTTGCATGTTGTCTTACAGCTTTCCTGCTTATTGTCTTTAAAAAAGAAAGTGACGAGAATAAAAATCTAGGAATTCTAACAGGTGTTGTTTCCTGTTACGGAGTTCTAATGTCTACACTTCTTCTATTTTATTCACTTATAAGTGGGATCTTCTCCGTTGAATATGTATATCACAGTACAGATAAAGCACTACCGCTAATATATAAAATCTCAGCATTCTGGTCAGGTAGTTCAGGTTCAATGCTTTTTTGGACTTCAGTGTTTGCCGTTCTTCTTATAATATTCTATTTTAGAAACAGGTATAATAATTCAACTAAAACTATATTTGGTGTTTTACTATTTGTTATGACACTTTTTATGTTTGTGGTAACCTTTATAAATAACCCATTTAAACAGGTATCTGCTCAAAGTGATGGTTTTGGCCTTAACCCAGCACTCCAAAGTATAGGCATGGTCTTTCACCCACCTGTTATAATTATTGCATTTTCATTTTTCTTCATAGCCTTTGCATATCAATTATTTGACATCAGAAAAAACACTGAAGAACATGTAAATATTACTTGGAAATGGGCAATGTGGGGCTGGATACTTCTTACCTTTGGAATTGTTACCGGTGGCGTTTGGGCTTATACCGAGCTCGGATGGGGAGGTTACTGGGCATGGGATCCAATAGAGAATACATCTCTAGTTAACTGGCTATTTGCGACCACTTTTCTTCATGGTCTACGTATCAAAGGTAAAAACTATAATAGAATGAATTTTGTTTTGATATTTCTAACTGTTTTCACCATACTTGTCGGAACATACATCGCAAGGAGCGGTTTGTTAGAATCGGTACATGCTTATAGCAGCCGTGGTGTGACTATAGTCTTCGGTGTAGTATTACTCGTACTTGTACTTCTTTTCATTTTCTATAATTTCAAAATCAAAAAATTACACGCTAACGACATATTAAATAATGAAAATACATTTAAAAGAATATTATTCTATTTAGTAAAGCCTAGCAATATGTTTTCAACATTGAGTATTATAACAGCTGCCTTAATTTTCGGTGGTACTACTTTCCCCTTGTATGGAGGACTCTTTGTAAATGATGCATCAGCAACACCATTAAGTTTCTATGAGTATGTTTTCGGAGTTTATGGTATTTTAATGCTTTTGTTCATGGCTATCAATCCTATGTTCTCACCTAAGAAGTTTCTTCTTATTCCAGGTTCTGCATGTGGATTAATAGTATTAGGATTAACGCTATTCCTTACTGACTATAGTATTCTAACAAGCTTGTGTCTGTCTGCATGTACAATGCTTGCAGTTAATTTGATTATACAACTTGTAATAAATATTAAAAATCACACTACAAATTTGAAACATATATCAAATATTGTACTACATGCTTCATTGATAATAATGGCAGTAGGCATTGCTTGTTCTATGGGTATGCTTGTTAACACCACTAAAACTCTGGAAAAAGACAGTGCCATGGTTGTTGGAAAATATGAAGTAAAATACAGGAACCTCTATTGGAAAGAGGAACCGGGTAAAACTACAGCTGTTTCAGTCATAGGCGTTAGCAGTCCTATGGGAAAATCCCAATTAAAACCTGAACTTTCTTATTATCAAAAACTGAAAACATCTCACTCTAGAGCGGTAATAAAATCTGCATTGAATGAAGATTTGTACATAATTTTTGAAGGAATAGACGAGAAAGACAACATATCACTAAGAGTTAAGGTAGTAAAATGGGTCAGCCTTGTTTGGCTAGGAAGTATTTTATTAATAGTAGGTACAATACTGTATTATTTTTCTGAAACTAAAAAAACAAAAGATAAATTAATATAAGTCTTTAAGATAAAAGAAAAATTTAGAATGGGAGGGGTTAAAAAATGACGAAAAGTTCAAAACTATCTTACAAGATTTTTGTTGTTATGATAGTAACAGCAATTTTCATGGTTACTCAGATTTCTGCTGTATTATCAGGAAGTATTGATTTTACAAAGCCGGAGTTTGACTTTGATAAAATTATTTTTACTACGCATCAACCATATTCTGGCTATGAAAACCATATGATTGACGGAAACTTCGGATTTCTTGGGGTAAAAGGAGGTGGCTTGTATATTCTGAATAATGCTTTTTCAGGCAATCCATATGTAACAAATGTTTTGCAAAATTCTGTTTGCAAAAACGGACGTTACGCAGGGAAAAAGCTTACAGGAGGATCCTTTTATTCCTTTGATCTGAGCTACGATGCAAAACAGATTGTATTCGCCTATACTGATGCGCAAAATTCATACGGCGTTTGGAACTTAAACACTACCTATCATATTTTTAAAGTAAATATCGATGGAACAGAACTTACTCAGTTGACTGACGGAAGTGTAAATGATTTTGATCCTCGCTGGCTTCCAGATGGAAGAATTGTTTTCATTTCAGAAAGAAGAGGAGGATATGGGCGCTGCCATCAGCGTACAGTTCCTACCTTTAATCTTCATACAATGAATGCTGACGGAAGCGACATAAGATGTATAAGTTTTCATGAAACAAATGAATGGAGTCCGTGTGTAGATAATAACGGTATGATTGCATATACTCGTTGGGACTATGTGGACAGAGGTGCCACTCATCCTCATTCTGCATGGATAACTACTCCGGATGGACTTGATGCGAGATCTATTACATTAAATTATCCAAACTCAGGCCCAGAATGGTGGAAAAATGTTCCTATGATGCAGAATTCATTAAGGGCAATACCAAATTCAAATAAATACGTTGCAACGGCTGCTCCACATCATGCACAAAATTATGGACCACTAATTGTTATTGATCCAGATGTTGAGGATGATGACAATCTTTCTACCATTACAAAAATCACACCTGATGTAAAATATCCAGAAACTGAAACTGGTACCACAACCGATCAAAAATATGGAACTCCATATCCATTAAGCGAAGAGTATTTCTTATGTATATATGATCCAAATGCAAATACCAATGGTGCAAACAAACGCTATGGTATATATGCAATTGATACAAAAGGAAACAAGTCCTTGCTATATAACGATCCGAACAGATCTTGCTACAGTCCTATACCATTAAAACCACGTGCTGTACCCAATAGTATTCCAGGCTCGGCTATACCAAACGGACAAGCTCCGGATGGAGTTGTATCTGTAATGAATATTTATGATTCCCTACTACCTTTCCCTTCCGGAACAAAGATTAAAGAGCTTCGTATATGGCAGGTATATCCAAAAACTACAGTCTTAGCAAATGATCCTGTAGTAAGCTATGAGGGAACTGAAAGTTTATGGGCTGGAAGAAATACCCGAGGACTTCTAGGTAGCGTACCAGTTGAAGAAGATGGAAGTGCATCGTTCTATTTGCCAGCCGGAAAACCTGTTTTCTTCCAAGCTGTAGATCAGGATGGAACTGCCGTTCAGACAATGCGATCAGACACATATCTCGTTCCAGGACAAACACGCTTGTTATGCCAGGGCTGCCATGAACCTGCCCGTAAGGCAGCAGTTAGTCCTGATAGTGTACCGCTTGCCTTAAGAAGGGAACCATCAAAAATTACACCTGATCCATCACAGGGTTCAAGGCCAATGAGTTTCCCAAGGCTTATACAGCCTATATTAGATAAAAACTGTATCTCATGTCATAATGGTTCGAAGGTTCCCGACCTTAGAAAGGGAAATTTAGATGCTCAAACAAAATGGTTTAGCTCCTACAAAAACTTAAAACCATATGTTGCACTATTTGATGTAATGTATCCAGGTGCTAACTGGGATCATGTATACCCAAGAACTGAGCCAGGGAAGTTTGGTTCCAGAGCATCAAAACTATATCAAAAGCTGAAGACGGGACATGGTAATCTAACACAAAGTGAGCTTCACTCATTTGTAATATGGATGGATTCCGGAATTGCGCCATTCTTCGGAGACTATAAGAACATAGATGCCCAGTTAAGAGGCGAGCAGGTTGAGCCATCTCTGGATTAAATTCAATGATTTATAACGATGGAAAGGAGTGTTAAAAAAATGAATAGGCATACGAATAAAAAATTAATTCCTATGATTCTTTGCATAGCGATAATTATTACTATATTAAGCTTCCTGTTCCCAGAAAGTAAAATTGGTTATTCTGCAGACAATTCTTATTTTTCACCTTTTGATACTGCATATTCTCCTGATGGTAGTATGATTGCAGTGTCAGATTCAACAAAAGCACAACTGGAAATATTGAAGGCAGCTGATGGTGAATTAAAAAAGGTTATACAACTAGATGGGGAACCTAAAGCTCTCGCATGGAACGGAAATGAAAGTGTCTATGTTTGTGAGTACGGCGCAGGAACTGTTGCCGAGGTAAATCCCGAATCAGGACAGGTAACAAGAAGATTCTCAACAGGGTCAAAACCACTTGGGGCTGCAGTAGTAGATGGTAAGCTTGTGGTATCTGATTATGGCTTAAAAAAGGTATCAGTCGTTGATTTATCCACTGGTAATGTTGAAAAAAATATTACCGTAAATGATTATCCATATTTAATGGACGGTACAGTTGACGGAAAATATGCAATAGTTGGCCACGCATTGCCTTCTGGGAATGCATTTGAACCTAAATATGCTGCATCAGTTACATTTGTCGACATGAGTACCTATCTTGAGGCTGCAAATCTTGTACTTCCACAGGGTTCATCAAATGTAAGAGGTATTAAATGTTCACCTGACGGCAAGTGGGCTTATGTACTTCACTCATATGGAAAAACATCTCTTCCCACTACTCAAATAACAAGAGGCTGGGTAATGACAAATGCTGTTACTATAATTGATATCTCCAAAAAGAGTATATATACCACCTTCTTATTGGATAGGATGATGGAGGGAGCAGCTGACCCATGGGGACTTGCAATTTCTGCTGACAGTAAAACCATGTGGATTAGTGTATCAGGAACTCATCAGGTGTTGAAGGTTGATTTGAATGGTCTTCATCAGCTTTTAAACGGTAATTTAAACGGCGATGACAGTTCTCAAATTGATCCAAACTCTTATTATAAGTTAGTAAACAGAAAGAGCGGAAAAGCGTTAGATGTTCCAAACGGTAATGCTGCAAACGGCACTCAGCTGGTACAATGGGATGATAATGGCAATAATAACCAACAATTTAAGTTAGTAGCTGATAGCGATGGTTATTATAAAATCATTAACAGAGGAACAAACAAAGTACTTGACAATGCAGGTGCTACTGGAGAGAATTCCGCTGTAGTTGAATGGGATCAGAGTCCTTCTGACAATCAGAAATGGAAAATAATTGATACAGGAGACGGCTACTACAAGCTTCAGGTAAAATCCAGCCAGAAATATATGGACGTAAGCAGTGCTTCAGTTTCTAACAATGCTGGTATAGTAACAAACAGCAGCAGCACAAGCTTGAGTCAGCAATGGAAAATATCAAAAGGTGGTACTGGAGCTTCAGCAAGCAATTATTCATTATTGTTCCGTTCAAAATCAGGATTTGACAAGCCCTACTCAGATATATGGCTTGCAATCAAAGCTGATCCTTCGAAAAAAAGTGATTTGAAATATGATCTCGGAGCATTATGGGGAGCAGGCCTTCTAAAAGAAATAGATTTACCTGGCCAAGGACCTAGGGGTATATCATTATCTCCTGATGGTAAAACTGTAGCAGTAGGCGCATATTTTGCAGGAGAGGTATATTTTATTGATACCGTGGGAAGCACATTAAAAAGTACAGCTAAACTTGGTATTCAACCAGAAGAAAACCAAGTTAGAAGTGGTGAGCGCATATTTTATGATGGCTCTACTACTACACAAAAATGGCTTAGCTGCGCTTCCTGTCATCCTGATGGCAGAGCCGATGGACTTAATTGGGATATGCCAAATGATGGTATAGGCAATACTAAAAATACAAAATCAATGTTAAATGTATTTGACACACCTCCTGCTATGTGGCGTGGAGTAAGAGATGATGCCCATGTTGGTATAAAAGCAGGTTTTAGGTTCATAAAATTTAAAGAACCAACCCAAAAGGAACTTGATGATGTTGCCGCTTATATAAAAAGCCTGTCATCAGAACCTGATCCTTATTCAAACAAGGATGGCACAATGACAGCTGATGCTATTGCCGGAAAAGCTATTTTTGAAAGTAGCGAGACAAAATGTTCTTACTGCCATTCAGGGCCTCTATATACTGATTTAAAGGCTCATGATGTAGGCACCAAGGATATTCTTGATCCTGACGGAATGTATTATACACCAACACTTAAGGAAATGTGGAGAACAGCTCCATATCTGCATGACGGTTCTGCTGCAACACTCCGTGATGTGTTGACAACAAAGAATGTTGGTGATAAACATGGAAAAACATCACATCTTACTGATGAGCAAATCACTCAGCTAGAAGCATATATGCTTCAAATAGATAATCCTGCTCAATCATTATTAAAAGGTGATATAAATGAAGATGGCGAATTCAATGCAATTGACTTTGCCTTACTTAAAAAGTATTTGATGGGAGAAGCTACTTTGACTGATGAACAGAAAAAAGCAGCTGATGTTGATAGTAATGGTGAGATCAATGCAATTGATTTTGCTATAATGAAACAAGTAATACTTGGAATTAAGCCAGGTTTTTAGTAATTAGATTTTAGTACATAAGTTTAGAATACAGTTATTGTACCTATTAAAGTAGCCAGCTAAATGAATTTTTGATTTAGCTGGCTACTTTGTTGTCTGAACAACCAAATAGAGGATTATTCTGAATGACAATCATTATGCTTTTTAAAATTATTTTTAGATTTTTTATTATTTACAAAAGCAACAATTCCACAAATAACATAATAAAATAACACAACAATACCTATTGGCATTTCATTAATAATTTGCCCTGTATCTCGTGTTCCCATATAAATCAAACTAATTGCTGGTAATATTCCTAACAAACCTCCCCAATAGAAATTCTTACTTAGTGTAAAGCCACTCATAAAGAATAAGACTAACCAAACTATAGCGATAGGTGAAATATATCCAATATTACTAAAAGCTGCAAATCCATAAAGCATACCAAAAAGAATAAATGGTATATAAAATAAAACTCTTCCCATTCTCAGTCCCTCTCAAATATAAATATTGTATAAATTAACCACAAAATGCTTATAGCCATTTTAACACATAAATTTGAGAAAATATCCTGTATTTAAGAAAATATTTATATACCGCTATTCCTTTAAAGTTATAATATATGAACGGGCAAAAACCGAAATAATCCGATTTTTGCCCGCACATAAAACTCATTTTAAGTTTTCATTGTTTGTCTTATTGTTATGAACTATACGGCAATTTTGTAATGTCGCCTAACAGATATTTCTTGAAAACGGCAAAATCAATGGCATCAATAACACCGTCGCCATTGAGATCTCCTGCTGCAAGATTATTTTGCCCAGGGAAATCCGTAATTGCTCCAAGCAGATACATTTTCATCATTGCGTAGTCAGTTGCATCTACAGTGGAATCTCCGTTGAGATCTCCAACCATTACACTATCTCCGATAAATTTGAACCAGTTTAAATTGAATAAGTACCCACTTCCTCCTGTAAATTTCAGGTATACGTCATGTTTTCCAGTAACTCTGCTAATGCTACATTCTGCATCTACATAAGTCTGCCACGCACCGTTTCCAGCAACTGGGCATTTCCCTATTAAAGTACCATTAATGCTATCTAGTCGAATCTCAATATCCCCTCCACTGGAATTACTAGCTACTCTAGCTTGAAAACCTGTCGCACCGCTACCGAAATCTATATTGTTATATACAACATAATCCCCATTTTCGATATACCCTACATCCTCTCCACCTTCTGAACAGCTTTCAGCTTGAACTCCAGATTGGTTATCAAAACTTTCGGCTTCAATCTGCGTAAAGGCTGACCTTAATTCAGGTTCGGGTATATCTTCTCCACCAGTAACTTCAGGTCTTTCGTTCCAGACAGAGCTTTCTCCATTGTCGTTGACTGCCGTTACTGCAAAATAATACTTAGTAGCTTTGGCAAGACCTGTAACAGTGTAGGGGCTTGCAGCTACATCGCTGATTGTATTAGTGTAGACACCAGGTTCCGTACCGTATTTGATATTGTATGAAGTTGCACCTTTAGAAGCTCTGAACCAAAGCTTCACACTGTTGCCATTAGGCTGGTGAGCATACAACAATGGCGAACATGGCTTATTCTCTGTCGTGAAGGACCATATTCCGCTGGAAGCTGCTGTAGCGTATTTAAGATCCTTTGTATATGAAGTAACTCTCCAGTAATACTTTGTATCGGGATTTAGAAGATTGGGTTCCACAGTGTATTTGTTGTAGATCATTCGATCTCTCAGTATTATCGGATTCGACATGTCTGCATTTGCAGACAACTCAAGTTTATAAAAAAATGCATTTTTAGAAGGTGTCCATGAAAGTACCGCCCTATTTGAAACTCCAGCTTCGTTGTTTGTTGGAGCGGTGAGACTAAAACTTTTAGGCTCATTGCCCGATGCCCTAGTAGTAAAATACTGTATCGGCCCATTCATCGGTCTCTCTCCATTTGAATTGACAGCATACACTCTCCAATAATATGTAGTATCATTTTCAAGTGCTGTGGTTGGAGTATACGTAGATGCCGTATTTGGGCCAAATTCATTTGTACCTGTAATGGTAGTAATTCCTGATTTATTAATGACTGGTGAGGAAAGGTCACTATTCTTTGAAACCACCAAACGATACGAGGTTGCGTTATAAGCTCTTGACCAAAGGAATCTCGGCGTAACTGACTCCATAGGTGAATTTCTGGATGGAAGGTAGGTTCCAAATTGTCCTGGTACGCCAGCATTTTCAGCAGCTATAAACGAATATACCGCATCGTTTGATACTGTTCTGCTTCCGTTAGAATTCACAGCGGTAACACCCCAGTAATATTTTTGATCTTTAGTCAAAGGTGTTACAACCTTGTAGCTGTTTTCAGTAATACCTGTTTGTTCTATGACAGGGTTGGATAAATCCTTGTTTGCAGATACTTTCACAGTATAACTGGTAGCACCTTGGGCTTCCAACCAGGTAAGTGTGGGTGTTAATGTGGCAACCTCACCGTCATCGGGAGTCAAAGGGTGAAAGAAATTAGGTGCAGAATCGGTCTTCTTCAAAACCACAAGCCATGAGTCGTTTGCTGCCGCATTGTTTATTGAAAAGCTTATATTCGAAGTTGAGGAAGGAATAATGCTGGATTGGTAAGTCAAACCGTTATTTTCGCTTGAAGTAATCTTGTATAAGTCGATTCGTACATTTTGTCCATTGTAAGGTTGATTGTTTAGATTTACATTAATAGTGCCTGCAGTTGCACTTTTAGCAATGATAACCTTGGATTCTTCTGTGTCCTTGCTAGCACAAGCTGTAAAATCATCACCTGAACTTGTTGTCACTCCTACATACTGTCCCGACAATTGTGAGAACATATAGTATACCCACCATATTGGCGTTCTGACAGCACCATTTTGTTGACTGTTTCTGCTGGTTGTTGTCAAAATATCGCTCATACCATTCCAATTACCAGATTTGATACAGCCCTTAATGTTTTGGGTTATTCCTGATCGTATTACATTGGACATACTCCGGGTCCAATCAATTGTTGCCGTAGACCAAGAGTTGTTTTCCTCCCATATAACATATTTGCCATTTGTTTCAGGATATTTGTTCTGAAGGTTGACAATGGGGTCTTTCCATTTATTTGTCTGAGTATAGGAGGCATATGTGCTACCTTCCCAGTATTCATGCCAGCAAGGGCCTTCTAAATCCATCTGGTTCTCACTGGAGAATGGGATATAGAAATCCGCTATTCCTGAATAGCCTACTGCACCTGGCCCTACTATAGGTATATAATCGGGATATACTTCCCTAACTGCTTCCCAATTACTTTTGAAAGTCTCTTCTCGGCCTGTCCAATACTCATTTGTAAGATCTGCAAAATCCGGCGTTGCCCCATTATCCTTAAGATACTGTAGCACGTCTTTTACATACTGCTTAAACCATGCCTGATTGGTAGGTGCACCACCACCTGGAACGCCTTTTGGTGCTGTCCAGGATGGATTAAGCCCTAAAAGGAAGTACCACTCAAGGCCATTGGCCTTTGCCCTTTGATAAGCCTCTAAGCACCTCTGGAGTTGGCTGTCTTCGTTATTAAAACAGGCACCATCCAAATCACCAACTCCCTGAAAGGTCTGAACAGGTATGGTTTCTCGATTCAAAAGGGGTCCAAGCAATGTCATTCTACTGTCTGGTATATCATAGTTTGGTGTAAGAATATAGCCAAATGTACTATGATTTACTGGCCTTAAAATGTTATTAAAGTCGACAGTCACAGTATCAGTTGCCACTGCCAGAGCAAATCCACTTGGCTGTGATAACAAACTCGTTATCGTTAAGATTGCCAGTGAACGATTTAAAACACGTTTGATTCTTTTCATACATTAACCTCCATTTTTTTAGTAATTAATACAATTTTCTAGAGTATTCTATGTATCACCACCTCCTTATGAAGTATTTCTATATATACTTAAAATTTCCTCTTTTTATATAATTTAACTTAAACATCCTCTATTCAAGCAAAAAAGACATCAAGATTTTTTGAATCTGATGCCTTTCGCATTAACCTTCCAAGTCTATCAATAGAAATGACAAATACTATTTAATCTTAATTTCCCTGGCTCCGTCATTTATCTCACTAATATAGAATTCTGGAATTATACCAGTTTTCTTTTTGTAATTTCTGCCTACCTGTTCAATAAACAAATCAACCTTATCCTCTGGAACAATATTCACTGTACATCCTCCAAAACCAGCTCCGGTCATTCTAGCACCTATAACTCCGTCAACCTTCATAGCTTCAGCAGTCATTGTATCCAGTTCCCTTCCTGTAACTTCGTACAAATCTCTAATTGAAGTATTTGCCTCTGTTAAAAGTCTGCCCAGCTCAGCCAAATCAATTTTCTTTAAGGCCCCAGCAGCTTTTAAAACTCTGTCATTTTCGCTAATAACATGAGTAACTCTTTTTCTTATTACTTCATTCTCAATCTTTGACTTGTATTGTTCAAATTCAGAAATTGTAATGTCACATAAATTCTTTTTGTCCGGCAAATACTGCTTCAGTATTTTTAAGCCTTCTGCACATTCCTGTACTCTTTCATTGTATTTTGATTCACCCAGCGAACGTTTTTTCTTTGTATTTCCAAGAACTATTTTATAGCCATCAAGCTTTAAGGGTAAATATTCATACTGCAAAGTTCCGCAATTCAACAAAATAGCATGGTCTTTTTTACCCATAGCAGATGCAAACTGATCCATAATACCACAGCTTACCCCACAGAATTCATTCTCAGTTTTTTGCCCTAGTACAGCCATTTCTACCATATCTATTGGTTTTGCTATTCCATGTACTTCATTAGCTAACGTAACTAATGTAACAGCTGTAGCTAGTTCTATCGCTGCAGAGGAAGAAAGTCCTGAGCCTAAAGGAACAGTGTCGTGAAAAAGCATGTCTACTCCAACCAGCTTATAGCCTGCCTGCTGAAGCATATACGCTACACCTGCCTGATAATTCCCCCACTTAAGCCCCTTAGCAGCTTCTAGCTTATCTAACTTTACCTCAACTCTGTCGTTCAAATCTGTTGCTGCCAGCCTGAGGGTGTTATCATCATTTATTCTTGCAACTACCGTAGAATCAAGGCTTAAAGCTGCCGGAAGTACAAGTCCACCACAGTAATCTATATGCTCTCCGATAAGATTTACTCTTCCGGGGCCTGAAAATATCCTTAGATTTTCTTCACTGCCCCCATATATCTGACAAAACTTCTTCTTTAGATCATCATAATTTTTTTCCATAATAGCCCCCTCAGTTTATATTCTTACAGTCAATAGTCTTCATAAATTTATCAAATGCTTTTAGCCCTTCCTCAGACTGCTTAAATACCCCTGTATGCTCCAGACAGGTTTTAAACTTTCTTCCTATTTCAAGCCTAATAGTTTCACCGGCACATCCATCGCTTAATGTGTTTCCGTATTTTGATAGCAACTCTTCTATCCATTCCTTATGCTTATATAATACATGCTCCTTTTGGTAAATATCCAAATTATCTGCTTCGCCACAAAGTATTTGTTTTATCTGTTCAAGCTCAGTTTTAAGTCTGCCTGGCAGTATAGCCAACCCCATAACCTCAATTAAGCCAATGTTCTCTTTCTTTATATGATGAATTTCCTTATGGGGATGAAAAATTCCATCAGGATATTCCTCTGTTGTCCTGTTATTTCTAAGTACTAAGTCCATCTCATATTTTCCTTCTTCATTTTTTCTGCAAATAGGAGTTATAGTATTATGAGGAATAGTCCCATTCTCAGACTCAGAATATGCAAGTATATCAACACTTGTATCGCTATAGCTTCTCCATATATTTAAAACGTAATCTGAGAATTCAGTTAGCTCTGAAATATCGTCACTTATAGCACGAATAACCGATAAGGGCCACTTTACTATAGCCACCTTGATTTTATTGTATTTATTACATTGATAATTTTTTATTACAGTTGCTTTATGCATGGGAAATATATAATTTCCACCTTGAAAGTGATTGTGACTTAGTATTGAGCCTCCAACGATTGGTAAATCTGCATTTGAACCACACATATAATGGGGAAACTGCCTTACAAAATCTAAAAGCTGGCTAAAAGTATTTTTTGAGATAACCATTGGTACATGCTGTTCAGACAATATAATGCAATGTTCTTCATAATAAACATATGGCGAATACTGAAAATACCATTGTTCTCCACATAATGTAACGGGAATTATTCTATGTGTCTGTCTTGCTGGGAAATTTACTCTGCCTGAATACCCAATGTTATCAATGCAAAGCATGCATTTAGGGTAATTGCTTTGAGGCTGTAGCTTTTCCATCTCAATTATTTTCGGATCTTTTTCGGGCTTTGTGAGATTTATAGTTATTTCAATACAACCATATTCCTTACTGGTTGTCCATTTAATATTCTTAGCATTTTGAGCAGTCCTTATGTAATTTGATGCTGTACAAAGCTCATAAAAATAGTCTGTTGCAGCCTTCATAGATTGTCTTTCAGCCAACTCATAGAATTTTTTTACTATCTCGGTTTCTCGAGGCATTATAAGACCCATTATTTTGGTGTCAAACAGTTCACGATAAGCATAAATTTCCTTATCAAAGAAGCCTTCATTCCCTGCATATTCTACAAGTGAATTCAATATCTCAGTAGGATACTCCATGTCCTCCTCAGCTATATTGCCGATATATGGCTCCTTTATTTTCATCAACTCCAAAAGCTGATTCCGTGCAATTATGACATCAAGCTTATCCAGCATACCATGCTTTGTTCCAAATTGCAGTAATCTTTCAATCTCATATGCGGGATTAATCATTGTATTCCACCCTTCGTATTTACAAAATACCTACTACCTCTTTTATTTATCTGATATTTTCTAGTATACACAATAAAGTTAGCAATTACGAACACTTTTATAACTATTTTAACATATATTCCTTTATTTTCTGCAAAAACAAATCCCCCAACTGGAGGATTATCTGATAAGTTTAAACACCTACAATTCAACTGGGAAGGTTGAATTAATAGCTTCAAACCTCTTAGCTAGATATTATTGTATTAAACATATTATAATTGGGTTGAGTAAAATAGTTAAAATTTGTGTTTTGCCTCTCTTACATATTCCTCAACATAAGTATCGTAAGCCGCCATAAGGCTTTTTGTTATAGAGCCTGGAATCCCATTACCTATTTTCGTGTTGTCTATCTCTACAACAGGCATTATCTGCATTACTGAGTTAGTAATAAATACCTCATCAGCATTGTACAAATTCTCTAAAGAATATTTACCCATTTCCATTTCCAATCCAGTTTCTCCTACAAGTTTACTTGATAGCAGTCCTCTAGCTATACCGTCAAGCAGACCACATTCTACAGCAGGAGTACACAATTTTCTGTCTTGTACAAAGAAAATATTGCTAGTACTACATTCACTTACATGATTATATATATTAAGAAATAGAGCTTCATTAAAGCCTTCTGACATAGCTAGGTTTTTCTCAATTAAATTTTCCATATAGTTATTCGTCTTCATATAAACTAATGGTGTTGTGGGATTTCTCTTAACAGAGGAGCATTTCAACATAAAGCCCTTTTTGTAACTACTCTGTTCGTAATTTAATTTTCTGTATGTAAGGATAATATTCGAACTATCTTCAGATCCTTTTGATAGAGTAATCCTAGCAACACATTCTTTCAATTGTGCATAGTCAATTAACCCCTGTACATAAGCCCCTATTTTTAGATAATAATGCTCGAAGGGTATTTTTAATTTGAAAGCAGCACTTTTCATACGCTCCACATGCTCTTGCAGCATAAAAGGAACACCGTTATATATTCGAAGGGTTTCAAATACTCCAAAACCATATAAAAAAGAAGCATCGAAAGCAGTTAAAACTGGAATGCTGCTTTCTTGAATTTGCCCATTAATTGATATAAAACCATTTGTCATACTTTCACCCTTTCTCTATAAAAACAATTGGACTTCTCATGATGTGGGTAAGAAATGTCTAAAAAGTTCCTCAATAATTCTTTACCATATTCTGAAAGTATGGATTCCGGGTGAAATTGCAAACCGTAGGTGTGATACTCCTTGTGCTTGAATGCCATAATTATGTTGTCCTCTGTGACTGCTTGTACCTCTAAACATTTCGGGAAATTTTCCCATTTTGCACAAAGGGAATGATACCGGACAACATTAAAGCTTTTTGGTAGACATTTGAAAATCCCTTTTCCATTATTATAAATTTTAGACTGTTTACCATGTACTATAGCATCTGCTAAACCAACGTTACCACCCATAGCAATACAAATAGCCTGATGCCCTAAACATATCCCCAGAATAGGGATTTTGCTACTAAACTGCTTAATGGCCTCTACAGATATCCCTGCAGCTTCTGGATAACCAGGTCCCGGCGAAATCACTATATACTTCGGTTTTATTTTTTCAATAGTCTGTATATTAATTTCATCATTTCTCTTAACCACAATATCAGGATAAACTTCTCCTATGTATTGATACAAATTGTATGTAAAAGAATCATAGTTATCTATTATTAAAAGCATTTATCCTCCATCCACTTAACCCTTGTATTTCAAATATTTAATAACACTTTTTTCAAAGCTAGTCCCTTATCGAGAGTTTCCTGATATTCCTTTTCAGCCTCCGAATCCCATACAATTCCGCCTCCCACCTGATAGTAGGCTAAATCCTTTTTAACTAAAATGGTACGAATGACTATATTAATATCCATATCACCATCAAAACCAATATAACCAATGGAGCCTGTATATAGATGTCTACAGTTAGGCTCTAGTTCATCTATAATCTCCATAGCTCTGATTTTTGGTGCTCCCGTAATTGAACCTCCTGGAAAAGTCGCCTTAATGCAGTCAACGGCATCCTTATCTTCTCTCAGAACACCAATGACAGTAGATACCAGATGAAAAACTGTAGAATATTGCTCCACACAGAACAATTCAGGCACCTCTACACTTCCAAATTCACATACGCGCCCCAGATCATTTCTCATTAAATCTACAATCATCAAATTTTCCGCCCTATCCTTCACGCTGTTATACAGTTTTTCTCTATTTAATTTATCCTCTTCAAGATTTTTACCCCTAGGCATGGTACCCTTAATAGGACGGGTTTCAACTTTTCTGTTTCGTATTTGCAAAAATCTTTCCGGAGAGCTAGAGGCAATTTTAAAATTGTCATAATTGAGGTAGGATGCAAAGGGCGCTGGATTTATTGTTCGTAATCTCTCATATATATTTATTGGATGCTTATTTATCTGTGTAATAAAGCGTTGTGTCATGTTCATCTGATAAATATCACCACATTCTATATATTTCTTTGCTCTTTCAATTGATTTATAGTACTGCTCTTGAGTAAAATTTGCTATTAACTCAGGAGTGTTATTTTCAAAAGGAATATTCAGATAAGCCAAATTCTTTATAGTATTTCTTTGTATTATGCTTTTAATTTTCTCAAGCTTTAACCTGGCAGCCTCTGAACTTCCCTCTGGAAGTCCTGCTGAAGCAGCATATACCTTGCCTGTCGTATGTTCAATAATTACTATTCCATCATAAAAACCCATAATCAGGTCTGGTAATTGCAGGTCATCAACCGCTGTCTTTGGTAACTTCTCTATATAATGACATAAGTCATATGAAAAAAATCCTACCGCTCCTCCTACAAAAGGAAAGCCAGTATCATTTTTTATTTTATATTGAGATAAATATTTTTTTAAAATATCAAATGGATTATTTTCAAAACACATTTCATTACCATTATCAAGAATAACTGTCACATTATCCTTATTTTCTATTGTAAGGAATGGATCAAACCCTATAAATGAATATCTTCCTAACCTTTCAGCATCCATAGCACTATCTAAAAAGAAGCTAAATTTCTCTTCATGAAACTGTTTGTAAATTTGAAAGGCATCTAGACTCGTATTAATTTCTTCAATGTAAACATCATATACTTTATTCATTAAATGTAGCTCCCATTTATTTATACTAATCTTAATTAGTTAAATATGTTTTTCTATAGTATCAATAGATTATCACAGATTGAGGTTACATTAAAAGCATCTAATACAATAAAAATCATAACATCATATCGCCCATCATTGGTTACTCATTGATTGCCTCGATACCAAGTCGTTTTAGCTCTTCAAGTTGATCTCGCATGGCTTTGAGTGCCTCTGGAGAGTGTCCCTTCCAATCCAAAACCTCTTCAACTACTCGAAGTGGTTGTTTAGTTCGGTAAGATCTCGTTGGGTTCCCCGGAAACTTTTTGTTGGTCAGATTTGGGTCATCCTCAATGGGCCCTGTGGGCTCTACACGGTAAATCCGACCTGGTTGGTCGCCCAATGCCAGTTCTGCTCCCCAGATGGCTGCATCCAATGTTGCGGTCAGATATACGTAGTTAGCCTTTTTTCTCTCACCATAGTTAGAGCTATAGCCTGGCACAAATAAATCTCCAGGCTTCAGAACTGCTTTAGTGCCGTGGTAAAAAGGCCCAGTATCCAATAATGTTGACGATACCTGTTCATTTATTATATCCATTTCCTATCCCATCCCTTCTTATTACATGATGTTTACAGTATCTATTCCCCACAATTAAAAAATAGGCTTTCTAGTCTTTAAATATTACTACTCTGATTTCTCATTTATATCTCCTATCTAGGCAATAGTATTCACCTAGAGGATTCCACTCGATTTATATGTTCAGCAATTCTATTAGCTAACTCTAACCATAATTGCATTGGCAGACCATGCCCCATCCCCTCATATGTTACCAACTCTGCATTTGGAATAGCTGCTGCTGTGGCACGCCCTCCACTGACATCAACCATCTTATCGCTTTCACCATGAATTACAAGTGTAGGTACTTGTAAAGAGCGAAGTTTTTCTGTACGGTCACCGGATTTGATTACCGCCACAGCCTGCCGCAACATAGCTAACGGATCATGATCTCGATCCCATGCACGACCTGCAATTTCGGCAGTGTAAGCCTCATCTAACGGATACTTTGGTGACCCAATAGCTTTGAGTGACCGGACTTGCCAATCAATATAGCCTTGTCGGTCATCACTGGGTGGTGCACCCAAACCAGCCAATACTGAGTAGTCAGGCTGCCCAACCATGCCATCTCCTGTAGTGGACATCATTGAAGTCAGCGACCTAACCCTTTCAGGATACTCTATAGCAACTGTCTGAGCAATCATCCCACCCATTGATGCACCAACAAGATGTACACTATCAAATCCAATTGCGTCCATTAGTCCAACTATATCTGCTGCCATATCAGAAAGTGTATATGTCACAGTAGAAAAATCTCCAGATTGTACAGCCGAAAAGTCTGGTATCGGTGCATCATTAAAGTGCGTAGAAAGCCCAGCGTCTCTGCTGTCAAAACGTATTAGATGTAAACCATGTCTTGCTAATTCTATACAGAAACCTTCAGGCCAATTAATCATCTGCGCACCTGCACCCATAACCATGAAGACAGGCGGCAAGGCAGAGTTACCAAAACGCTGGTAAACCATTTTGATTTTTGATGGACCAACATTAATAGCTTCTTCCACATCATGTTTTTGTATCGTATCCATAATTTCTCTCTCCTTTAAATAAGCAAACCAACTTTCCTACCCCAATATCTATCGGTATTCAGACTTATCAATGGTTTGTTGAACATCTACAATTTAAGTTGGAAAAGTTTAATAAATAAATTATAACCATGGTTATATCGCTTATATCATTATACTGGCATATATCAAGTAATATAAGACTATAATTCCCATTCTTCTCGTGTTATAATTATAGTAGAGAGAGTAATTCTGCATTTTCATTAATTGCCAATCTAGGTTAGCTGAAAAAAGGATGTAAACTTTGAATTTGCTTATTTTTGTCTAAATAGCTAACAGACAGGACAATACTGCTGTCCTGTCCTCTATCTGCATAGTAGCTTTTGTGTTACAATATCAGAATATATCTCCATGCCTGTGGTTTTAGCAATATGAATTACATTTGAAAATTCATTCCCTTGGGGTAGTAAAGAAGTTAACATATTTTCCTCTTTAAGAATATGGTCAGGGTTAAATATTACATCTTTATGTCCATCAAAAATTGCCACATAAAAAATCCCCGCCTCAACGATATCCTGAAAAAAATGGCTCCCATATGATAACTCGGGCATAAATCCTGCTTTCTCCGATGAATACTCGCAAATAACCGTCATATTACACAATTCAGCATAATGCACAGGTATGCCTAACGACGGTGTTGTACTTCCCCATCTACCCGGTCCTACAAGCATGACATTCTTACCTTTTATTTCTTTATTAATCAGTCCAATCTGTCTGGCTACAGCATATTTACCCTGCTCGTTTAGCTCCAGGTATGTATTGGCCTGAATAAATACAACAAAATCAATGGGCAGCCTTACACTTCCCCCCATGAAGTTTCCTTTTTCAGTAAAAAAACAATCCTTTTCATTCGTCAGCTCTGGTATTTTTACAGTACTACCCAAGCCCTTAGTTTGTAGCGGGCGGCATTGCAAGATATTGATTTTATAACTATTGTCTCTTTTAAAATTAGCTGTAAATTCAATGTCAACAGGATAATCATACGCTTTTGACAATAATGCCAGCATTTCTCTCATCACGGTCATGATATTGGTATCGGTGAACAATTTTTTGAAATCTAAAATATCTGGAATCTTCCTATCTGTATACCCCAGCTCACGCATTCGAGCAGCTGTAATGTAATCAGGGCTCATAAACAACTTCTTATCTGTTTTTAAATCAAGAGGCAAAATATCCTTCAAGTCTCTTACTACTAGCGCATTATCTGGAAAACACAAAGTATCTAATCGGTTCTGAGAAAATTTCTTCTGATCTTCATAATTCATCGGAGGAATCCGCAAAGGATCATCCAGACATACAACCCTCACATAATCGCCATTAGTCCTGTCAACTGCCCTTGTACCAAGCCCAAATACCAGCCTAAGCATACCAGCATTCATGTCAATGCTTTCATCCCAAACATAAAGATTAGAAGAATTCCCCACACCAGCAATATGCGGGAAGAAGTATTCTCCATACTGTTCACCAGAAACTCGCTGAACCAATATGGCCATTTGTTCGTCCCGTTCAAAAAGTCCCCTGTTCATTCTATAGTTAAGTGCATCCTCATTCATTGTACTTGCATAAACGGTACGTATAGCCTGTTCAAAAGCTTCATACCGTTCCTCAGGAGTACCTTGATTAACACAGAAAACACTTTCATATTTTCCTGCAAATGCATTTCCAAAATTATCTTCAAGCAGAGAACTGGAACGTATTATAATGGGAGATTGACCGAAATATTCTAACATCTGAATAAACTGCTCCTGAATGTCCTTAGGAAACTTTCCGCTCAATAGCTTATCCTTGAGTTCAGGCGCATACTTATAATATCCGTCCTCCGTCTTTTGCTTTGCACGAAGCCTCCACCACCCATTTTGTACAATATATGTGTAAAAAACATCTGACCCGATATAGAAAGAATCATGAGGTTCTGATAATGGTGTAAAACGACCTTCTCCCTCAATTTCTATAATTTTTCTGGCCAATAGCATACCGACACTTTTTCCTCCAATAAAGCCGGTACCCACTTCTCTAGAAGCAATAAGGAGAATATCGTTCAAAGTTAAATATCGGTCACATAAATCGAACATTCTGGAATCATTGCCTATCAGCATATACATTAAGCGTTTCTTCGTTTCTTCCTGTCGCTTAAGTGAAAAGTTCAGCACTTTTTTGGCTCTGTTAAAAATGACATTCCAATAATCAAGCCGATTTTCACCACGGCGAATGTTAGTAAACAACTCTGAAGCATCTGAACTGGCCGTGATGCAGATGGCCTCCTGACATTGAATCAAATGAGGTAAAAACATGGTAGGAGAATAACGCTGCCATACCTTAAGAGGATGGATATATGTTTTATTATTTACCTGATATAAGTCAAGCAAAAGCTGAGTGGTTTCACGTATACCTGCAATAGTACCATAGGTATGATAGTTTCGCATAATAGCAAAATATGCAACCGTATCTAGCTCATACAGATATGGACAAGTAGCCTTAAAAAAATTACCAATCATTAAATCCGAATGCCAGTATTTTAATAAATCAGTTAGGCAATCAAAAACATACAAAACCCTTTTGCCTTCTCTTTTTATCAGGTTATATATTTCTGTTGCAAAGCTTTCAAACCCTTTACTGGCGTCGATACGATAAACTATAACATCTTGACTTTCCTCAAGGAGTTGCTCATGGCTGCCAAAACGGATATAAACCAATCTCATATTATCCAGCTTTGCCTTTGCCGAAAAAAAATCAACCATTTTCTTATAATACGAAACCGAATCTACCTGCCAAACCACATTATCTCCAAGCCTAAGGTTGTCAATTACCTGATCAAAACCTGTTATGCCTGTACTAACCTTGTCGTTTATACTTATATTCATAGCACACCCCATTTCAATCTTATCCGTATTTAATAATTCATTCAGCTATGTCTATATATACCCCCCTGTAATATCCGAGGCATATATACAAAGAGATATTTGACCCTTTAAAAAATTTTCTATTATAATTAATATTACCAAAATATTATTATCAAACCTATATTTTTCTTTTCTATCACTTGAACTTTCCAACTAACTAAGTATGAACGCCTACTATTTCTTAAACCGGAAAGTTTAGTCATAAATTACAACTCATTAGGGGCTTAATCACTATTAATTAAAGGTATAATTAACTTGCAATGCAAAGCAATTATTTATTTACGCCGTTTAACTTCGAAGTATTTTATCCATGGACTTACCTTTTGCTAATTCATCAATCAGCTTATCTAAATATCGAATTTCCTGCATTATGGGTTCTTTTATCTCTTCGACCCTGACACCGCAAATAACTCCCTTTATTAGAGTTCTTGATGGGTTTAGAAGGGGTGCTTCATTAATGAAGGTTTCAATGTCTGTTTCCTTTTTTAGTTGTTCCTCAAGCCCATCTTGAGTATATCCTGTCAGCCAACGAATAATTTCATCAACTTCTGATTTAGTTCGTCCTTTTTTCTCCGCTTTTAAAATATAAAGTGGATATACTTTTGCAAAGCTCATTGTATATATTCTGTGTTTGGTCATTGCACTTCCTCCAAATATTTAATTTTCTCTATTTTATTTATTATCTCCTAAACTTATAGAATTTTAAATATTTAATATACTTTTTACACCTCATTTATTTCATTTCCTTGACTTTAAACCTCAATACAGTTTTCAACTTACTGGTTTCTGTCTTACGAGGATCTGAAATGTATATTTCTCGATGCTTTAGAGAACTTCTCTCATATCCGTTATCATTACAGAATTGTTTCATAATTTTAAAGCTTGCAGGTTCATTGTCATAACTCCCCAAATGGAGCATCTGACAGCATAGACCCTCAGTTATAGTGTCAAATTTTATTTTATCAAGATAAACATTGGGTTTCTTATTTTTTGTTATTGTTATGAACTTCTCAAATAATTCATTTGTTAAAAAATCTGGCTGACGAATCATAATGGAATAGGCATAGTTGCTTTTGTCAGTTATTGGTTTGATTTTATCCACCAAATCCCACACTCCCTCAAGAGGAAATACAGTATAATCATAAAATCCCTCTGGAATCTCCTTGCTTTTATAAGACATCTTTACTGTATAACTAAAGCTATATAGCGCAGCTGTAGCAAGTGCAAATTCTTCTCCATTTGGGTCACCTTCACCATTAATAACAGCGAAGCTAATTGAAGGTACATCTATAACAGAGGGCTTGTTTTGAGGAACATAAAATTCTTTAAATATCTTTTTATAATCTAATTTATCCATATTTTTTCATCCTCCCATTTTTAGTATTACCAATATAACATTTATAAACTGACAACACCATGTCATATTAAGAATATATTTTCAGGCAGTCTGCAAGCATGTTTTTTCTTCGGCAACATAAGTTTAATATCCCAAACTTTTTAATTGGGCTACTATATCGCAATAGACATCGCAGATATCATTAACACCCTCAGGTGATTTTTTTCGCGACAGTCTCATTCTTCTCATATCGACTTCATCAGCGTGCGAAATCCCACGATTAGTAGAGCCTTTAAGCACACCCCTGAAGTTTGTCCACTCAGCAGATTTCGGTGTTACAAGCCCATCGTTTTCGCCCTCAACAAGATTGACAATAAAATGCGTTATACACATAAACATATCGCTGAAAGAATTCTTCATAACTGCTGCATAACTCTGATAATAAACGCCTGCCACATCTGGATTTTCATTATTAAATATCTCTGCGAAATATGTAGTGAATTGCCCACAAACTTTGTAAAAATCCGGATTTTTATCACCTAACATTCTAAACCATAAGTTTGCAAACACAGATACCAATCTAAATAGTACTTTGGGTAGTTTACAAATTATATCCATTGTTTTTGAACCGTGATGAGGAGTTGCAATGGTGGTTAAACTTGCAATTTTAGACGACATATTAAGCGAGGATATAACATATCTTGCTTCAAGCCCACCCTTCGAGTGAGCGATAAGATTAACTTTCTCCGCACCTGTTTCCTCAATTATTTTTTCAATACTGTTTTTTATTATTATCGCATTGTTTTCTATCGCTGCCCAACTCTCTTGATGACCATAAAATATCGAGCAACCATTTCTTGTCAAAACCTTAGGAATCCTTCCCCAATAATTAAAATATTTTCTATCACGAAACCCTGTCCCATGTATTAAAACTATAGGATATTTTGTATGGTATTTATGGCTTATCATGTTCATTTATCCCTAGTACACCTCCCTTATGTAAAAAAGGCACTGATTTTATCCTTGAGTACATCTCCAAAAGTGTCCCCAACACGCTCGTTAACATAAGAAGCGATTGAATTTTAACAAATCCTTCATGAATCTCAAAACTGCTAATTCAATGGACTTAAAATCTTTTAATAGGTTAATTAAAAAAACACCAAATACTACTTTATTAATCTTATTAGTTAAAATAATTAATGTATCTTTTTTCTACTTATACCAAAGTTTTTCTACCAATATTTTACCACTGCATGCAATTTAAAGCTACTGTTTATTAACATTTTAAACATTTATCGACATTAAAAAACAAACTACACAAACGAGCATTTCTCGTACTTAAGATAGTTTACCAAAAATTACATATAGAAAAAGCACAAATTTATGTAAACTTATTTTTCTTTATTATAGAAATATGTTATTAACTAATACCTTATTATCGTCAAGCATGCCTCCATTATCTTTCTACTTTATCAGTCATAACAGCTTTATTATTATCAGATTTAATTGGACTACCATCCTCAGTGTAATATTGTTTGAGGCCATCGTATTTTTGGGCCTTCCAAATACAATTGACCTTATGACTTATTGGCTTATGAGAAATCAAGGACCTTCTTCTTTATTTTTCTTGAAGAGGTAATGCAGAAGTTAACGAGAAAGAATAAGACAGCTATTGAATTGCAAGTACAGAACTAAGCAGTTGATTATTACTTCTTTTTTTATTAAAATTACTATAGACTGTTCATAGGGTTCATATATTGTTTTCGATATCCTTAGGACATGTTAAATTGTAATTGTAAGGAAGAGGTTTTTATGCAAAAAGTTATATTTCTTGTTGATATGAATGCTTTCTATATAAGTTGTGAAATGACAAGAAATCCTTCTCTTGTTGGAAAACCATCTGCTGTTGCTGGCGACCCAAAAAACCGCTCAGGAATCATTCTAGCAGCAAACTATGAGGCTAGAGCTCTTGGAGTTAAAACTGCTATGGTTCTTCATGAAGCATTAAAGCTCTGTCCCAATATGCACTTAGTACCACCCGATCACCATTTTTATGAATTGAAATCAAATCAGGTTATGTCCATTCTATCAAATTATTCTCCTATTATTGAACAGAATAGTATTGATGAAGCATGGCTAGATATGACTGGTACAGAAGGTCTATTTGGAACTCCTATAGAGTCTGCTGAGAGGATTATGAATGAAATCAAAGATAATCTTGGTCTTTGGTGCTCAATTGGAATCTCTGAAAACAAATTCTTATCTAAAATGGCCTCAGAGTTAAAAAAACCTCTCGGAATTACTGAACTCTGGAAGGAGGATATACAAACAAAACTTTGGCCTCTCCCCGTAAAAGCTATGTACGGAATAGGTAAGAAAACTACTGATAAACTTAATAATTTAGGAATACAAACTATTGGCCAACTTGCAAAATATGATAGAAGCCAACTTTTAAAAACCTTTGGAAAATACGGAGATGAAATTTATTTACATGCAAATGGTCATGATACCTCCCCATTGGAACCCCACACCTCTGGAGATATGAAATCTATAGGTAGGTCAACAACACTTCCTAATGATATTACTGATATTGAAAGTGCTAAGTTGGTTCTATTAGAACTCACTGACGATGTTGGTATGACAGCAAGAAAGTATGGTAAAAGTGCCCGTACTGTACATATAACCCTAAAATATTCCGACTTTACGGTGGTTACCAGACAAGCTGCTATACCACCAACCTGTGTTACTAGTGCTATTTACCAAGCTGCTTGCAATTTACTTGAACAAAATTGGAATAGATTTCGTCCTATCAGGCTTATTGGTATAAGCATTTCGGGATTTGATGCCGATTGTACTTCAGGTCAATTATCACTTTTTGACCTCAATGAAGATTGTATTATTAATGATAAGCTAGAACGAGTGGACAAAACTATCGATAAAATAAGGACAAAACATGGAATTGACAAAATATGCCGTGCAGCACTAATTCAAAAACATATTCCCAATAATGA
This sequence comes from Bacillota bacterium, assembly GCA_023395575.1. Classification (GTDB taxonomy): domain Bacteria; phylum Bacillota; class Clostridia; order Acetivibrionales; family DSM-1351; genus Ruminiclostridium. The sequence goes on along the minus strand of JAEWZA010000313.1, from coordinate 9,536 downwards.
TAAATAGTTATGTATTATTATACTACTTGGCAGAGTTCTTCCCGCTTTTTTAGAAGTATTATCTAATTAATTTCAAGCTGACCTCCATTTCTCCGATACTGCAGAGGACACAAATAGTAATTAATAAGTGTATGGTCATTGCTTGATTTGTGCAACAAAAATCAAGGAGCTGTTGCAAAACAAGAAATAATATATCAATAGTAAACTGCTTAAATAGTACGCGAATGTACTATTTCTTGCAATAAGACATCGGTATACAGAAAATATTGTTTTGCTACAGCCCCTTTTAGGATACTAAAAACCGTCTGTTTATAGTTTTGCAATAGTTTTTATTTTATTATAAGTTTATTATATTTTCCTTACTGGGTAACAAACTTCAGTCACTAATTCATTAGGGTTTTGTGTTTGTGCAGGACTCACATGATAAATACAGAACATTGCACCATTGAAATTATAACCGTTATCTTTTACCCAATTTGCTACAGCCTGATTAACAGCAGTTAACTGCTCGTAGCTGCCCTTGTAGGTTGCCGAAGCAATTTCCACTGCAGGAACTGTTTTAAATATAACGTGTTCTGTGTTTGAGTAAGTACCTTTTACAGTTCCTTGGATTTCTACATCTACATCATTTTCTTTGTAGCCCTCATCGTGAAAAATAGCAAGACTATAACAGTTGTCGGCAGGTTGCAGGTTCATTTCTGCTGTCTCAGTCATTAATATATTCCATAGTAGCCCCTCTTGATCATAAGCTGGTATTATTTTTCTCACACTTGCAACATATCTTTCAGGTAATGTTTTTAAAACTACATTGTAATTCATAGCGTTATTATCCTTTCTTAACCTCAGTATGGTTGTTTCAAGGAGAAGTAAACGCTGGCTGATTTCTTCCGCTTGTGCCTGTACCTCAGCTCGTTTAATTGCTAGAAACTCCGACAATGCTTTTGGATTATCATAGTTCTTCAATATCTCCAAAATTGTTGCAAGGCTGAAACCCATATCCTTAAGCGCGGTAATTCTAGCGGCTATTGGTAGCTGTTCCTCGCTGTAATAGCGATAACTTGTAGTACAATCAGTGCTTTTTGGCACTAACAATCCTAATTCATCATAATGCCTTAGCATCCGTATACTAATCCTTGATAACTTTGAAAAATCACCTATTCTTAACATTTATTACACCTCACATATGTGGTTAACTTGAGCTCATTTTTAGTATAAAGTGTACCATAATGTGAGAGTCAATAGTAAAAATTAAGTTATCTCTCAACTACCATTGAACTAGGCTATGAATTAAACATAATTTAGCAATACCTACTTCTGTGCTGGGAATTTATCAATTGCACCCAACAAATATTGCTTCATCAGCGCAAAATCTATCGCATTAATACCTTCATCACCATTCAGATCAGCCACGTACATGTCATCACTTGCAGGGAAGTCTGTAACTGTGCCCAGCAGATATTGCTTAAGTAAAACGAAATCAAGGGCATCTATATTACCATCTGCATTTAAATCCCCCATCTTTGATGAATTATTGTCACCGAGTAGATTACTGTTTGCAAATGCGCTCATAAACACAAGCGTGGAAGTGGAACCAACTGCGTGCTCATTTGTAGTCCATTCATCTGCACTATCCAAATAGCATTTTGCAGGGAAGTTTGAAAGGCCAACACCTTGATATCTGTTTGGACCTAATGGCATAAACCCTTTTGCTATTCCACTTTTACCATCACTGTTAAACGTAGCAAATATGGTTTTAATACAGTCATCGCCATATCCTGACACAAAGCTCTTTCTCAAAGGATTTGCTCCTAAAATCCAATTTATTGAAGCAAGTGCCATATTGTTAATAGTATCAGTATTAGTTCCAAGAAGTTTTGAACCAATCACAGCTTCCATACACATACCCATTATCTGGTTATTACTACCCCAGTAATAATTACTGTTAGTTAATGCATTACCCCATGCACTGTTTTGGTATCGTTGAATTTTGTTGTTTAACCATATGGTAAACTCATCTTTAAACCATTTTTCAGCATTAGTATTGTGGTTCTCTGCTTTCATATAGGAGAAAAATGCAAAATTCCAGTTGCCTACCCAATCTCCACTAGCATTCTCATAGGTCTCCTTACCCTTTGAATAGTTTGCCACAAAGTAATCATTATACTTTGTTTCACCAGTAGCCCTATACAAGGATGCTGCCGCCAAAAGCCTGCTGCTCAAATCGCTATCAGTGTTATATGGTCCGTTTGGAGACTTTATATTATTAGGGTTCTGTTCTAAATACGTCCATGCACTCTTCGCAGCATTTAAGCAAGCCTGAGCAAATGCCGAATCATATTTTGCATATACGATGGAAGCATGAGCTAATGCAGCAGCTGCACACGCAGTATCTTCCGTCGGCCTAATGTTTGTGGTAGAGCCCTCTTTATCCTTTATAATTCTTTTTGTTATATTACCATCATCGTCGGACTGAACTCTAGCATAGAAACCACCACTTGCAGCATCCTGCATTTTTAGAATCCATTCCAGTTCCCATCTTGATTCATCTAATATATCAGGAATGCCGTTTCCACTTTCAGGAATATTAAACTGACTATCCGAATATACCTCTGGGAACATCTCATAAGACCAAAATAGATTTATTAATGTACCTGAACCAGTACTTACATACTTCCCTAAATCACCGGCATCAAACCATCCTTTTGATACGTCTCTTGTCTTTGTAGGATTTGAATCAAAGATAGCAACAACATCCTGCGGTGTTCTATCCTTTCTTGGGTAATCAGGACAATACTGTTCTAGAAGGTCTGTTCCTGAACGCTGATAATAAAAATATCTTGCAGCATCTGTTAATAATGTTTTATAAACGTTATTACCTATCTTAAACTTAGGTGACTTTTCTATACCAGTAGCATCTACAGTTATATAGTATTCACCTGGTTGTTTCAAGTCTGTAAATACTGCTTTAAAAACTCTTTCTCCAGAATCGGGGTCATAGTCCTTAACAAGGGTTAATTGTCCACTATAAGCAACAGCATTGTCAGAAACTCTCTTTACCTGAAATTGGGTTCCTACAGAAGCTGTAAGTTCATCCTCAAAGCCTGAAACATAGGCATATTTCTCAGAAGCTTCTAGAAATCCAACTTGATTTAATTTAATAGCTGGATATGCTTTTTCTTTATCAGGAGAAGTCAATTTCAACTGATTGATCCAAACACAGAAAGGATCAAGGGTTACTTTATCCAAAACAATGGCTTTTGCATTGTAAGGATCCATACCAAGAGCTGGATCTAAAATATCCTTTAAAGGAATTTTTACATGTTGCCACTGAGTAGTCACTGTGCAGTAATCTGTAATTGGTTTTGTAATTCTATTCTCAACACCTGATGCACGCTCACTCACATGGTCTACTGCGCCGATTACAAACTGTTCTCCTCCAACTTTACCTTTCACATTAAACTCTAAATACCCATTAGGAACATACTGAGATACATCATGACAGTTCCATTCAGCCAATGTAAGTATAACTGACATCCAATAAGAGTTAAGCTGTGTTTGAAGATTGAATCTCAAAGAAGGTAAATTTTCATATGTAACTTGTGTATCTACTGGTAAATTACCATTTTCCGTTTCTAATTCACCTGCACCACACCCAGACCAGCCACTCACCTTATCTTTAAATACATAAAAGTCCTGAAGATTTCTCCATCCAGCTGGAGCACTTGCATTGACCTCCATTTGGGGTAAAATTAAAGAAGTACATAGTATTGCAATACATACAAATAGTGCTAACAAGCTTTTCTTTCTAATACTTTTTGCCATATTTCTTCCTCCCTTTACTATAATTTTTTATAGATACTCTGGATTATTTATTTCCAAAGCTCTATCCTATCTTTGCCTAAGTTTTCTCACACCTGCCTCTCCATTTTCTTATCAAGTTCTATCCTTATCTCATCAAAATCTGTTATGATATGGCACCTTACTTCAATAGATTAATTGCCTATTTGTAATCCATATAGCCTGTGGCAAGGCTAGCCGAGATGCTAATTAATATATAATAACCCCACTCGTTTTCATTAATAGGAGGGGATTTTGGGTGGTTCTTCTCCATCATTTTCCTTATGTAGAATGCTCGGCATAATAGCTCTTTATAGCATTTCCAAATATATAAGGGTCTTGATTTTTGGATAATCCCCTCTTTTACAACTATATGTCGTAAACAGATGCCACTGATAGGATACCATTTTCATCTCCGACTCCAAAATCCCCCAAGCAATAAATATTGGGGATACTGCTTGCTACGTTTAAGTTTCTTCAATTCATTTCTGTAAAACTTTTTGAGATAAAATTATACTATATTAACGTATTGTGCTTATTATTTTATGAACCTTGTAGAGTGAAATCATAGTACTGGTTTACTTGTACTGGCGTATAAGTAATATGCAATAAGTAGTTACCTGAAAACTCCGTTCAAAACAATTAGCACAACGAGTCATATTAGTAATAAAATAACACAAGCTCTTATTAAGGAATACCGTAAAAATCCAAGTACTTTATATGGTAAAAATCCGACATTATGAAATAACAGAATTGTTTAAAATATTACATTATTTCCCGAACCATAAAAATGATAAAAGGTAGCCATTAACTAAGCCACCTTAAAAATCAGATATATATACTCTTATATAAATTTGAATTTCTTCTTTCATTTAAATTTCATCATAATAGTTTTCTTTGTATCTATTTCCATAAATCCATTCTATCTTTTACAGCTTGTGTAAACTGAGCCTCAAGGTCTCTTACACCAGCCTCTTCCATTTCCTCAACAAATTTTATCCATATTCTATCAAACTCTTCAGGCTTAGCTATAATAAGCTTCGGACAGTATTTCTTGCTAACTTCTGTCACTTTATTAGTTGTAGCTATCCACTCATTACTCATACTACCTTCAATTTTCCAAGCAGCACCATATGGCTTAATTGGGAACTCACCCTTTTGCGGATACAAATCTTTCCAGAATCTAACTCCATATGCAGTAAGTACGTCTTTTTCAGTTTGAGTATAGTTCTTTGAAAGTTCCTCAATTGTATTTACAGATAACGGGTTCCCTGATGAATCCCTATAAGCAGTACCATACCTAGGCCAGGGATATACATACAAACCAATGCCAGTTTTCCTTCCAAACTCAGCATCCTCATTCATTTGCTTCAATATTTCTGATAAAAATACACGCTTACCGTTACTGTCATATTCCCAGTGAACACCTTCAATACCCCAATTCGTCAATATCTGAGCTTCTTCTCCTGCCATCCAATTTAAGAACTGCATTGCTCTAATCTTGTCCTTACATTTCGAAGTAATTGCCATTCCTGAACCAAACCCTATATACCCTTTATCCTGATACTCAGGGTACTTAATAGTTTCATTCAATGTACATGGGTATCTGCCATACATCCTATCTTCCAAACCAGCACTTCGAAGTACTTTATGAACATCTCCATTATAGTTCCAAAAAGCATCTATGATTCCTAATACTCTACCAGATGAAAGTTTTGCCTTATACTGCTCAACCTGCTGTGTAAAGCTTTCCTTATCAATAAGATTTTGATTCCATAGTTTATTCAACCATTTTAAATATTCTTTATTGGAATCAGTTATAATATGACGCTTTGCTTCAATTGGATTTAAATCAATAGCCCATTCGTCGTCTGTATAACCTGTAGCAAGGTTAGCAGGGTTACTGATTGAGATAAAATATCCAAAATCGGCTCCATTAATAAGAAGGGGTATAGTAGGTCGTTCTTTGCCATCTTTTCCTTTAAATGTAGGGTGCTTAGCATAATAGCTCTTTATGGCATTTTCAAAATCCATAAGAGTCTTTATTTTGGGATAACCTGCTTCCTTTACAACTGCATGCTGTAAACAGAAGCCACTGATAGGATCACCATCTTCATCTCCGACTCCAGCATCCCCCAAGCAATAAATATTAGGTTTTTCCTTACTCCATTTAAGCCTCTTTAAATCATTTCCATATAGCTTTTTAATATTAGAACCATATTGATTAATGAGATCATCTAATTTCTCGACCCCATTAACATCCATCAAAAGATTCAAGTATGTATTTGCATATATCATATCTGGTAAGTCACCACTGGCTGTCATAAGAGAAATTTTCTGTTTTGCATCACCTACAGCATTCTCAATCTTTAGAGAGACTCCCGTAAGCTCAGTGATTTTTTGTGCAACCGGAGTATCCCAATTATCTGTAAAAGTACTTGTTTCTCCAATGTATACAGAGAAACTAATAGGAGTTGTAGGCATATTTTTTGATATTGACTTAGAGGTATCTACACTGGTGAAATTATTTTCTATCATATTTTCTGACCTACATCCTAAAACAAAAGCCATTACCATTATTATTATCAAGATAATGCTTACAACTCTTTTCACAAATGCTCCCCCTATTCCCACTTACGCTATGATTTGCGTTATTGTAGGTTTTTACTTTTCTCGACTATATTTTATCATTTATTGTCTTAAATTTAAATTAAGTTGGAGGTATATTTTATATCATAAATAATAATAATAAAATAATTCAACTTTCCCACATGAAAACCTAATAATTCTCAACCTTATCAGTGCTTTTATTGACAAAAAACTCGAAAGTGCAGTTTGTAATTACATTGTGCACTTTCGAGTTTTTGAGTTAATTAATGCTTTATTAGATTGCTACATTCACAATCCGTGGTTCATAGTGTGCTAGAATCTGTTGCAAAACAAGAAATAATATATATCAGTAGTAAACTGCTTAAATAGTACTTCCGTGCAATAAAATATCGGTATACTGAAATGTTGTTTTGCAACAACCCCTTCAGCAAAAACTTAGAGCTTGCTTACCAACATTTTTTGTAATACTTTTTATTAATTATTTGTTACCTTTTCAAAATTATTTCCACCATTACTGCTGGCTTGACACCCTATTAATGTAAGCTTTCCGGGATTGCTATTCCATGTAAAGCCATGCTTTTTGTTGTTAAAGGCTTTGCAATTTTTCAGCGTGTGGTCTACGCTTATTTTTGAGCCTCCAAGCTTAAATCCATTCCCATCACTATCAGTGGTAGAAATACCTTCTTCCGTTCTTCCGTTATAGCTTGCTTCACAGTTTTCGAAGTATACAGAACCAATTGGTCCTGTATCATCCTTTGTGTAAAGATCCCAACCGTCATCAACATTATACTTTGATATACAGTCTATAAATTTATTACCGTTGCCGCATGTAAGCTTAGCTGCAAATCCGTCTGCATCCTCACCGTTGTCAGGGTCATAGTTGTTGTGAGAGTAGCAGTTGGTAATAGTGTTATTGCTTGGCCACTGACTTATAGATGTATATGCTGAATTGAATCTAGACAGCTGAAGACCAGTATCCTTATTTGCATAAAATTCACAGCTATCAATGGTATTGTTGTGTCCTGCCAGCAACATACCGTTGTCACCAGCTTTTTGAATTTTTATACCTTTAATGTTCCAATAGTTACCTGCCACTACAATTCCTCTGTTTGATGAATTAAATGCCATAGCCGAGAAATCCAATACAGGCTTTTCATTGCCTAGAGCAGCGATATTCTTTGTACTTCCTGCACTGCCGTTATTTCCTTCTGCAATGAGTACAGTTTTTGAAAATGAATAAGTACCACCCTTTAAATAAATGGTCTTTCCAGGCTTAATACTATCAATAGCCTGCTGTAATGTGATTGGACCATTTGGTTCTATTGTGATATCCCCATCTGCTGGTGGGTCATCATCACCTGGTGTTGTACCGTTATCAACAGGAAAAACTGTTATTAGTCCAAGCAAATATTTTTTACAAAGGGCATAATCAAGGGCAGTTACTGCTTTATCACCGTCTAAATCGTAAACCTCGATATCTATGTAGCTTATTTGTCCTAACAGATACTTCTTATAGTTTGCATAGTCTATTGCATCAACATAACCGTCACCGTTGGTATCTCCATATACTATTTTGCCTTCTGGGTCTTGACCTGGATCTTCTCCTGGATCTTCTCCTGGATTTTCTCCTGGATCTTCACCGCCAATATTGCTGGCTCCAAGATCAATAACACTGCTATTGGAACCATCAAGTCTGCCTATACCCGCATATCTGGCTACTATTGACTTTACATCATTTACACTCGATAAAACATTTGAGTAGGAATATGATGGGGTAAAGCTGCAATTTGAAGTTGTAGGTTGATTGCCCTTACAATTATCAAACACATTATTCTTTACATTCCATAAACCGTTCACATCGCTGTTATATGCACCTATAGGGCCCGCTGCAAGCCCTGATTCTCCATTTATGCTGCCCGAGCCAACTCTCTCAAAGTAGTTGCCCTCAATTAGCAACTGAGCTCCCATTCTAGAATTTATTGCACTGTTCAAAACATCGCCATAGTAATTATTAAACATATGTCCTGTACCAAATCTATAACTAGGCGCACGTTCTTTAATGTTTTTAAATATGTTATGGTGATACGTCATTTTTCTATCGTAGTCGTCACTGTCGGAACTTCCAACTAAACTACATTTGAAAGAGTCATGAAAGTAATTCCACGATACTGTAATATATGCGCTATCTCTCTTACAATCAAGTAAGCCATCGTACCAGTCTACGTCTCCTCCAGAGATATCGCCTTTTGTATCTATTACCCCGTCACCATTACAATCCCCAAGCATATTGTAAAGCTCACAGTGGTCAATCCATACATTTTTGCTGTCCTCAATTCCTATACAATCCATAGGTGCCAAGCAATTATGTATTTTCAGGTTCTGAACAATTATGTTATTGGATTTTACAATGTTAATTCCTACACCTTCTAATTCGCCACTAGTTCCGACACCAGTAATGGTAATGTTTGAAACTTCCTTTACTGCAATGGCTACTGATCCGGAAATCTTTCCGTTTATTTTTATAATAAGCGGAGAAGTATCTTTATCCTTCTTTCTTTGGTTTAACAGATTATTTATGTCTGTTAGGTTATTAGATGTTACTACCTTACCCCCTGTACCGCCTGTAGTACCGCCATTCTGTGTTGCAAAACCCACAAGTCCAAAAAGGTCACTGCCAGTTGCAGCTTTAGCAGTAATATCACCACCAAAACCTGCAACTGATTGAGCTAGCACTATGCCAGCTAAGATAAAAACCTTAAATCTTTTAAACATCACATCCTCCTCCAACTATAATTTTTTTGTCATATTCAAATTTAATATACTACCATTTGGTCCAACATTTTTATCTATTGTTACTGATAATGTTCCATTTTTTTAACATTATCAATAGTAGGAAATGTCATTGTACTAGGTATAGGTTCAGTTATTTGCACCTGGGAAAGTAGTTATTATACCTAATAAATACTGTTTCATCAGTGCAAAATCAATTGCATCTACAGCACCGCTGCCATCTAAATCAGCCAATGCAGTATTTTCAATTGCTTCACCAAGCAGATGCTTCTTTATCAACATTAAGTCTAGTGAATCTA